>WLNS01000003.1 GCA_009699665.1 Actinomycetota bacterium | reverse complement strand
TGAAAATGCGTGTCGTCGAAGGTCAGCTCGGGATAGTCCTTCAGAATCGCGCTGGCCAGTGACCGCAGCTCGGCAAAGATTTCAATGCCGGCGAATCCACCGCCGATAACGACAACCGTCAACAAGCGTTCACGTTCGGGCCCGGGGGGCATGCCAGCCGCCTTGTCGAAGTCATTCAGCATGCGGTCGCGCACATAAATGGCTTCTTCAATCGTCTTGAGGCCGATCGCCTTCTCGGCGATGCCGGGAATAGGGAAGGTGCGCGAGACGGAACCGGCCGTGTACACGATGTGGTCATAGTCGACGGCGTATTTTGCGCCGTCTTCAGGTGTAATGGTCGCGGACTTCTTCGCGTGATTAACCGCCGTGACCTTGCCGGCAACGATGTGCGTCTTCTTGAGGTGAGAGCGCAGCGGAACAATGGCGTGCCTCGCCTCGATTGATCCGGCGGCGATTTCTGGCAAGAAGGGCTGGTAGGTCATGTAGGGGCGAGGGTCGACAATCGTCACCTCGGCCTCGCCGTGGCGCAGCCACTTCTCGAGCTTCCACGCGGTATAGAAACCGGCATAGCCGGCACCGACGATCAGAATCTTTGTCACAGACGACTTCTCCGAATTTGGGCAGGAACAGGGATTGCACACCTGAGGCAGTTAGGAACGGCCCCCACGATGGCGACGAACTCGCCGGGTTACGGCAGCGGCGCCCAGCCCTATAAGACTAGCGAATCCCAGCACAAACGCTAACGGGATGCCCCACCACTGTAAGAAAAAGACGATGGGTGGCCACGTAAACCCGGCGAGCGGCAGTGGCGCTGGCGTCGAGGTGGGTGGCGCGGTGGCCGTCGACGTGGACTGCGCTCGACGATTCACCCGAATCCACTCGGCCAACGAACCCATCGGATTTTCGGTCACCGAAGCCACCGGGTCGGTAACGGCGGCAGAAGCATTGATGCGGCCATACCCATAGATGGGACTCGGCACGGTGCCCACAGGTGTCGCCGTGGCCAAGACACGCTGAATCACGTTTGCGGCATCGAGTTCGGGATGTGCCGCGCGAATCAGGGCCACG
Organism: Actinomycetota bacterium; assembly: GCA_009699665.1. GTDB lineage: Bacteria > Actinomycetota > Actinomycetes > Actinomycetales > Microbacteriaceae > UBA963. The sequence continues at coordinate 36,623 of WLNS01000003.1, read as the reverse complement.
AGGCCCGAAACGATTGGCGTTGCCCCGCTGCTTCCGGCCCAGCTTTGCGGATCACCAAAACGATTGATGCCGATGAGGTCTTCTGCCGGAGCCGTGACACCGATAGTGATGCCCTGCGCCGACGCATCCCACGACGCCTCACCATTGCGGTCGAAACCGCCGACAGCCAGCACACCGGGCATGGTGGCGGGTGCCCCGACCTCATCGGTACCGCTACCCCGGTTTCCCGACGCGGCCACAACGACCACGTCGTGGTCGAACGCGTAGAGCATGGCTTGGTCCCAGCTCTCGGGCCAGTCGAGGGTGTTTCGGGTAATAGACATGTTGATGACTCGGGCCCCCTGATCGACCGACCAGCGGATGGCTGCCGCCACCTGGTCATCGGGAGAAATCTCACTTACTCCGCCAAACCCAACCGAGGCTGACAAGAGCTGGGCCTGCGGTGCCGTGCCCAGAATGCCATTACCCGTGCCGCGACCGGCCAACACAGAGGCGACCAGCGTGCCGTGGTTGAGCTGGACTCCGACGGGCGTGCGGCCGTCGGCGCTACCCACGCCTGAGAAGTCTGCTCCGCCCACGACTGCTCCCGCAAGGTCGGCCACGTCGGCTATTCCCGAATCGATGACCGCCACAAGAACACCGTCACCCTGGGTGACGTTCCACGCTTGGGTGAAACCGTAATCATCGAGCCACCACTCGGCATCCCGAACCCAGGTTGCCTGAGCGGGAGTCGCGGGAATAAGGAGAAGTGCCAGCATGGTTGCCACAAGCGCGCCACCACGACGCATCCACAGGCGAAATTGACCAGCAGCAGAATGTCGAGACACAGCAGAAATTCTAGACATCGTAGTCGGCACACACACAGACATTGGGCGACCACGAAGCACGCGAAAGCGCTTGGTCGCCGATGGGGTTGACACCCGGACCAACGGCCAGCGCATGGGCCACGAGTGAGTGCAAGCACTTGACCCGAGTCGGCATGCCGCCGGCCGAAATGCCGGCAATTTCATCGACCGCGCCATGCACCTCTCGGTCCGCCAGATAGGCAACATGTGCTCGTTCGTATGACGCGCGCACCGTTTCATCACTGTTGAGCAGCATGGTGAACTCATCCATGACGTGTTCCGCCTCAAGCTCCGACACCGCCGCCGTGGCACCCGGATGAGTCAAGTAGTAAAAGGTGGGGAAAGGAGTGCCGTCAGTCAACCGCGGTCGCGTCGAAACTACCGTTGGCGCTCCACAGACACACCGGGCCGCAACGGCAACGACGTCGCGCACTGGTCTGCCGAGTTGGGCCGAGACGATAGAGAGGTCTCGATCCGTTGGCAGAGGCGCAGGTTTGACGGGCATTACTTCGACCCTAACCGGCTCGTGGCGGCATCGAGCTCTGCTGGAGTGGCGTCAGACAATCCGGCCACCATGACCGAGTTAAAGATTCCGCGCATCCAATCGCTCTGTGTGCTCTGCACGGTTGAGCTCGGCTTCTCGACTACTTGCTCGGTCAGGGGAACATCGTTGATCACAATGAAACTAATGTCTCCCGGCATGACGTAGAACAGACGCTCGCGCGCCTGGGCGCGAATAAAGGCTGGATCGTCCCACCGCGCACGCTCCTTCTGGAGGTTGTCGATGGCGGCCTTCTTGGCGCGAATCTGTTCCTCGAGATCGGCAACCTCATGCCGCTGTTGCACAAAAATGTTGATTTGCGGGCCCAGAATGCCCACGCCCATGACGGTCAAGATCACGACAAGGATGGTGAGTCCCGAAACGCGCACGCCACCGAGCCACAGCCCCAGGCGGCGATTGCCGCTCGGCGTAATCTCGTGCTTAGCACGAACCCAGGCACGACTCGGTGCTTTCGTCTCGCCCGACGAGCGACGGCGCGTGCGCTTCGGTTTGGGCCGTTGCCTGCCACTGTCGCCAGCTGAGACGCTGCTCATGGCGCCACGAACCTCGGGACGCTGGGGATCCATAACGACAGGCTAAGTGCCTAGGCTGAAAAACGCGGGAAAGCACTCCGGCCGGCATAAACAGCGGCCTCCCCGAGCTCTTCCTCAATACGCAGAAGCTGGTTGTACTTCGCTACACGCTCACTGCGCGCCGGCGCACCCGTCTTGATCTGGCCACAGTCCGTAGCCACAGCGAGGTCAGCAATCGTGGTGTCTTCGGTCTCACCCGAGCGGTGCGAGAGAATCGCTGACATGCCGTTGCGCTGCGCGAGCGACACCGCGTCAAGCGTTTCGGTCAGCGTGCCAATTTGATTGACCTTGACCAGAATGCTGTTGCCCGCGCGCTTGGCAATGCCGTCGGCCAGTCGGATTGGGTTCGTCACGTAGAGGTCGTCGCCGACGAGCTGCAGGGCTGAGCCGAGTTCGGCGGTGAGGTGCGTCCATCCGCTCCAGTCGTCTTCGGCCAGCGGGTCTTCGATCGAGACCAGCGGGAAAGCGGCAGCGAGTTCGGCGTAGTAGGCCGACATCTCGGCCGCCGAACGCTTCGTGCCTTCGAAGGTGTAACTTCCGTCGGCAAAGAACTCTGTCGACGCAACGTCGAGGGCGAGCGCCACATCTGTGCCCGGCTTGAGGCCGGCCTTCGAAATGGCCTCGACAATGAGCTCTAACGCGGCCCGGTTGTTGGGCAGGTCGGGCGCGAAGCCACCCTCGTCGCCGAGGCCGGTAGCCAGACCCTTGCTCTTGAGCAGGTCTTTGAGCGCGTGATAGACCTCAGTGCCCCAGCGCAACGCGTCAGAAAATGTTGGTGCGCCCAGCGGAACAGCCATGAACTCTTGAATGTCGACGCCGGTGTCGGCGTGCGCCCCACCATTGATGATGTTCATCAGCGGCACGGGAAGAACGTGGGCGTTTGGTCCGCCGATGTAACGAAAGAGCGGCAGGTCACGCGAATCAGCGGCGGCCCGCGCAACGGCCAGGCTCACGCCCAGAATCGAGTTGGCGCCAAGCTTTTTCTTGTTGTCGGTGCCGTCCAGGGCAATCAGAGTGGCGTCAATGAGGCGCTGGTCGGTGGCATCCATGCCATCCAAAGCAGGGCCAATAGTGTTGGTCACCGCGTCAACAGCCTTCAGCACGCCCTTACCTAGATAGCGCGTCTTGTCGCCGTCGCGCAGTTCGTAGGCTTCAAACGCCCCGGTCGACGCGCCCGATGGCACGGCGGCCCGAGAAACGGTGCCGTCCGTCAGCAACACCTCGACCTCGACCGTGGGGTTGCCTCGCGAGTCAAGAATCTCGCGAGCACCGATGGCGTCAATGTAGGTCACGTGTTCTCCTTTGTTGGCCCACCCCTCGGGAGAAGGCAGGCAATAACGTCTGGCTCAATTCTAGGGTGCGGTCGTTCGCGAGGCCTTCGGGGCAGGCCGCAGACTCGCTCTGCGCGACCGGCGAGCGAACCCGGCCGAAGTTAACGACCTACCTGAGCGGCGTAAAGATCAGCTCGCTCGCATCGGTCGTGTCGGCGCTGACCGAAGCAAAGCTGGCGTATCCGGCCTCTCGGGCCCGATCGAGAACGGGTGTCAGGTTCTTCACGCGCGCCTCGAGCCGAACGCGCTTGCCCTGCGCCACCAGTTGCTCTTTGATGGCGACCAGAGTTGCCATGCTCACGCGAGACCCACCCGCGATGGGCTCGTGAACGAGAACTACGCCGTCACCATCTGCCGCGACCGGCGGCACGAGGTCCATGATGCGTTCAAAGCCGAGCGAAAAACCAACGGCTGGCACATCCTGGCCGAGAAAGCGCCCAATCATGCCGTCGTAGCGTCCGCCACCACCGATCGACGAACCGGACGCGGGATGCGCCACCTCGTAAATTGTGGACGTGTAATAACCCATGCCCCGAACCAGAGTGGGGTCGAAAGCGATACGAACCGACGAAGGGAGGTGGCCGAGCGCGTGAGCCAGGGTTTCGAGGGCGACCACGGCGTCGGGGTCGATGCCCTCGGGCAAACTGCCCGTGATGGCCTCGACGGTGAGTTCGAGTCCGCCGGCAGCCAGCGCGGGCGCCAGACCGTCAAGCAACCCTCCCAGCACGGCCGCCGCATCAGCGCCGAATTCAGAGAGTTCCGACACAACGCCCTCTACGCCGATCTTGTCGAGCTTGTCGATCGAAATCAGCACCTGATCGAAACGTTCGCTCGCAAAACCGCACCAGTGCAAAATACCGGTGAGAATGCGACGGTCATTGATGCGAATCGTGCAGTCTGTCAGGCCCAGAGCAACAAGGGCGGCCGATGTGGCCGTGATGAGCTCAACCTCGGCGAGAGCGGTGTCGTCACCCACCACGTCGATGTCGCACTGCACAAACTGTCGGTAACGGCCTTTTTGTGGCCGCTCGGCCCGCCACACCGGTCCTATCTGCATGGCACGAAAGACCCGAGGCAGGTCACTGCGGTGTGAGGCATAGAACCGCGCGAGCGGCACCGTGAGGTCAAAGCGCATGCCCAGATCGGCGAGCGCGTGCGGGTCTCCCGCCGCCGCGGCCGCGGTCAGATCGTCGTGCGAGAGTCCGCGCTTGAGAACGCTGAAGGCCAGTTTTTCGTTGTCGCCGCCGAGTCCCGCGTGCAGGCGGTCATAGTCTTCAACGACCGGCGTCTCGATCTCATCGAATCCGTGCGCTGCGTAGGTCTGCCGAATGACGGCCAGAATGCGCTCGCGCTCTGCCTTCTCGGCGGGCAAGAAATCACGCATGCCGCGAGGGGGATTTACGTCGCGCGCCATAACCCTCATTCTCGCACGGCGAGCGCCGCCAGCTCGCGACGCAGGATCTTGCCATTCGTGTTCTTAGGCAACTCGTCAACCACGATGACAAGCTTCGGCACCTTGTAGGCAGCCAGTCGCTCGCGCACAAAGGCGCGCACATCGTCGACATCAATCGACGCTCCATCGCGCAGTGAAATGACGGCAATCACCGCTTCGCCGCGATAGTCGTCGGGAATGCCCGCCACTCCTGCCTCTCGAATGGCAGGATGCCGGTAGAGCACATCCTCAACCTCGCGGGGTGACACCTTGAACCCCGAAGCGTTAATCAGCTCTTTCTTGCGGTCGAGCACATAGATCCAGCCATCGCGGACGCAGCCAATGTCGCCGGTAAGAAAGTATCCGTCAACGAATGACTGCGCAGTGACCTCAGGTTGCTGCCAGTATCCGCTAAACACTCCCCGACCGGCAATCGCGATTTCGCCCAGGTCCCCACTGACAACGTCGTTGCGCTGGTCATCGAGGATTCGAATCTGAAAGCCCTCGAGCATGTGGCCGGTCGACACCACGCCGAACTCCTCATCGGTGGGAGCATGGCCCGACACGGGAACCGACATGCAGGCGGCAGACGTTTCGGTGAGACCATAGCCGTTGTAAACGTAGTGGCCGGTCGCCTGCTCGAATCTCTCGAGAACGGCCGTCGGCAGGGCCGCACCGCCCGAACACAAGGTGAGAAAAGACGAAAAGTGATCGGGCGAGGCGTTGGGTGATGACAGCAGTGCTTGAAACGCCGTTGCGGTCGCGGCCATGAAGCCCGGTCGATGCTCGATGAACGAAGAGAGTGTCACCTCGGGATGGAATCGATAAGTCATCACGGCGGCACCGCCCGTCACCCACGGCAGCACGAGTCCGCAGATCACTCCCGTGATGTGACACAGCGGTGCAATGGCGGCAATGTCGGTGCCCGCGGGCAACTCCCACCACTGACGATAGGCGGTCACGCTGGCCACGACATTGTCATGCGAGATGGCAGCTCCCTTGGGGCTGCCCGAGGTGCCAGAGGTGTAACAAATCATCGCCAGGTCGTGCGGAGACAATTCAGCCGGCACGAATGATTCCGACATTAGCGATTCCGTGCCGTCGTGTCCGTCATCACGCGACAACAGCACATCGAGCTCAGATGGTTCCGGATCGGCGGCGACTGATACAAAGAGTCGTTCGTCATCTCTGCCTTGCAGCCCGAACTCGTTGACAAAGTCGACCTGCGTGACGCCACTGCGCCGGCACGCTTCGCGGGCTTCGGGAGCCGTCTGCGTGGCTCCGATAAACAACGTCGCGCCGCTGTCGTTGAGCACGTGCGAAATTTCGTCGCGCTTGTACATCGGGTTGATGGGCACGAGCACAGCTCCGAGGCGCCATACGGCCAGAGCGACCATCGCGAACTGCGGCACGTTTTGTAGTTGCAGAACGACGCGATCTTCGTGGCGGATGCCGTGCGACCTGAGCCACAGGGCCATTCGATCGGCTCGCGCAGAAACACTGGCATAAGAAAAATCAGCGTCAAAGAACGCAATCGCGCGGGCGTCTGGCCTATCGCGAAGAACGGCATCAAAGAAGTCGGGCGCAGAGCGCATGGTGACACTATACGCGCTGGGTTTTCACGGTAAGAATGGAGACGTTGCCGAGGTTTCGATTACCCAGACCGCGTGACCAACCCAGCGAAGAGGACTCATCATGATTGTTATTACCGGTGCGACCGGCCACGTGGGTGGCGAGGCCGCGCGAGTGCTTATTGAGTCGGGCGTTGACGTGCGACTGCTTGTTCGAGACGCCTCGCGAGCTCGCCACCTCGGTGCGGCCGAGGTTGTCGAAGGTGATTTTGCGGATCCCCAGCGACTGGCCGACGCACTCAACCCGGGCGACTGCGTGTTCATGGTCTCGCTCTACGAGACACACGACGAGCGCTTGCGCAAGCACAGTGCCTTCGTCGAAGCCGCCGGGCAGGCTGACGTCGCCCAGCTCGCCTATCTCTCGTTCGTCAACGCAGCCACCGATGCGGTCTTCATTCACAGTGTTTCGCACGCCGAAACCGAAGACATGATTCGTGCCTCGGGCGTGCCCTTCACCTTCTTGCGCACCAGCCTCTACCAGTCCAGCTCCCCCCTCATGTTTGACCAGGGCCTCTGCGCTGCGCCAGGTGGCGACGGCTCTGCGAGTTGGGTATCTCGACGCGACATCGGTGCCGCGGTTGCGGGCGCCCTGCGCACCCCGGGTCACGCGGGCAAAACCTATAACCTCACCGGCCCCGAGGCGCTCACATTCAGCCAGACAGCCGAACGCGTCAACAGCCTGCTTGGAACTCATCTCTCCTATGAAGATGTCGACGACTTCGATCGCCTGCTCACCAAGGGACTTCCGGATCCGGTGGCCATGAAGGAGTCACGTCGCAGCTGCTTCTACTCAATTCGCGCCGACGAAATGTCGATCGTTACCGATGACATTCGCACGCTGTCGGGCGTGGCGGCTGCACCACTCGACCGTCACATTCAGAACTACCGCGAGCAGTTCATCGCTTGCGATCTGTGATCGGCCCGGGAGCGGACGCGTCGAGTCCCACCAAACAAGTCTCACGGGTTGCCGTCGTTGGCTCGGGACACATGGGGCGGGGCATCGCGCTGTCGTTACTTCGTGCCGAATGTGACGTCACTCTGCTCGACACGGCTCCCGGACGCGCCGATGAGGCGGTGGCCTGGATTACGACCGAACTTGGTCGCCAGGCCGAGAAGGGCGCCCTCTCTGCGGATGCTGCCGCCCGCATGAACGCGCGCCTGAACGCGGCACTCGAGATGACAGAAATCGCTGAGGTCGATCTCGTAGTCGAGGCAATCGTCGAAAACCTCGATGCCAAACGCGCACTCTTTGCCGAACTTGATCGCACGGTTCACCCCGGTGCGCTTCTTGCGACAAACACGTCGACCCTTGACGTGAACGCCATCGCCGATGTGACGTCGCGTGGACCACAGGTTTTTGGGCTGCACTTCTTCTCGCCCGCGCACGTGCAAAAGTTGGTCGAGGTCATTGACGCTCGCGATACCTCGGCGGCCACGCTCGCCACCGCACTCGATGTGGTGGCTCGCATGGGCAAAACAGCGGTCGTGGCCCAGGTCGGTTTTGGGTTCATTGGCAATCGCGTCTTTGACGCCTTTCTTCTTGAGGCTCTCGACTGTGCCCTCGAGGGAGCGACACCACGGCAGATTGACGCTGCCTTGGAAGAGTTTGGTTTCAAGATGGGTCCTTTTCGCGTGATGGATCTCATCGGGCTCGACGTTCTCTGGCATATTCGTCGCGAGGCCGGCGACGGCGACGAACTCGGCTGGTCCCTGATGGGTGACGTGGTGGCGCGCGGAGACCTCGGCAACAAGACCGGATCGGGATGGTACACACACGGCCCTGACCGCACCTATGTGGACCGACCCGAGATCGATTCGCTGCTCACGGCGGCCCGCGGCCATGTGGGCGTGGCGGCGAGCCCGATGGGGGCGGATGAGATCGTGGCACGCTGCGTGGGCGCCCTGATTGCCGAGGGGCAGCAGGTTGTGGCCGACGGCATTGCCGCGAGCGCCGAAGACGTCGATACCGTCTTTGTGCTCGGCTATGGCTTCCCGGCCGAGAAGGGTGGCCCCCTGGCCTACGGTCGGGCGACCGGAATGGTTTAGCCCGACGGGGGCCGACCGATGACTATTCGGCCTCGGAAGCTTCGGCCGCTCGAATCTCAACCTGCAGATCGCGCAACGTCGAGCGCAGGGCGCGCTCGGCATCAAGACCCTGGGCCCGCGCCGACGCAACGATTGCCATCAACAGGGGTCCGAGATCGTCTTCGCTGTCAAAGCTAAACGGCGCCGGAGAACCGATGTCGATGAGTTCGAGTTTGGCGGCCTTACCCAAGAGTTTGTCGGCGAGGGCTAGCGCGGGCAAGGACTGCGGAATGCCGTCGAGCGTGGACTCACGCCCCGGCTTATCCACCTTCTTCAACTCTTCCCACACCGCAATCACGTCATCCGCGGTCTCATATTGAACATCGCCAAAAACGTGGGGGTGGCGGCCGATCATTTTGTCGCTGGCCTTGCGCGCCACGTCTTCGAGAGTGAAGACCTGACCACCCGTCTCGGCCGACAGACTCGCGTGAAAGACGACCTGGTAAAGCACATCACCGAGCTCTTCGAGCATGTCGTCGCGGTTGCCTGACTCGATCGCCTCGATCAATTCGTAGGTCTCTTCGAGCAGGTACTGCACGAGCGACGCGTGCGTTTGTTCCGCACACCACGGGCAGCCGCCCTCAGCGCGCAGTCGCTCAATAACCTCGGCAAGATCGCGCATGGCGGGAGTGTCGTGTGAATCCGACATGAAACCTCCCGTGGGTGAGCACACAAACGCTAATTATCTTCGTGCGTGAGAGCCATTGTTACACGAGAAAGTGGGAGCATCCGATGAGACGAGCCGGATGCTCCCACTTCTTGATAAGCGATGCCGCCGGTGAGACGATCCGACAGGCATCGCGGCCTGTGAGCTACATCAACCGCTGGCGCAGTGCCGCAAGCTGAGTAGTCAATTCCTCGGGGAGTCGCTTTCCGAACTGGTCAAAGAAGCGTTCCGTCAAATCGCACTCGGCGTTCCACATGTCGGTGTCGACCGCGAAGAGTTGAGCCATGTCGTCGGTTGTCACATCCAAGCCGTCGATGTTGAGCGACCCCGCGGCCGGAACGCGTCCCACGGGAAGCTCATTGACCTCGACCTCACCGTCTATGCGGCGACAAATCCACTCAAGAACGCGCGAGTTCTCGCCGAATCCTGGCCACAGAAAGTGGCCCGCGTCATCTTTGCGGAACCAGTTCACCTGATAAATCTTGGGCGCATTGGCTCCGAGCTTTACGCCCATGTCGAGCCAGTGCTGCCAATAGTCGGCCATGTTGTAACCGCAGAACGGCAGCATGGCAAAGGGGTCGCGGCGCAGTTCGCCCACGGTTCCCTCGGCGGCGGCCGTCTGCTCACTCGAGACGGTCGCGCCAATGAATACACCGTGCTCCCAGTCCAAGGCTTCGGCAACCAACGGAATGTTGGTGGCCCGACGACCGCCAAAGATAATCGCGTCGAGAGGCACCCCGTCGCTCTCGAACCATTCATCCGACAGCGTGGGGCACTGTTGAATGGGCACGGTGAAGCGCGAGTTGGCGTGTGCAGCGAGGCGTCCGGATTCGGGCGTCCAGTCGTCTCCGCGCCAGTCAACGAGATGAGCGGGAACCTGCTCGGTCATACCCTCCCACCAGACGTCACCCTCGTCGGTGAGGGCCACGTTTGTGAAGATTGTGTTTCCCCAGATGGTGTGCATGGCAACCGGGTTGGTCTTCTCGCCGGTACCCGGCGCCACGCCAAAGAAGCCTGCCTCGGGGTTGATGGCATAGAGCCGACCGTCCGCGCCGGGGCGCAGCCATGCGATATCGTCGCCGATGGTTTCGGCGGTCCAGCCGGGAAGGGTCGGGGTGATCATCGCCAGGTTGGTCTTGCCACAGGCCGACGGGAACGCCGCTGCCACGTGGTATGTCTTTCCCTCGGGCGAGGTGAGCTTGAGAATAAGCATGTGCTCGGCCAGCCAGCCCTCTTGACGACCCATGTACGAGCCGATCCGCAGACTGAAGCACTTCTTCGACAGCAGCGCATTGCCGCCGTAGCCCGATCCGTACGACCAAATTTCTCGCGACTCGGGGAAGTGGCAGATGTACTTGGTCAGGTTGCTCGGCCACGCGATGTCATCGGTGCGCTTGCCCGCACTATCGACGAGAGGGTAGCCAACGGAGTGCACGGCGGGCACCCATGGCGTCTTTTCGCCGATGAGCTTGAGCGCGTCTGTTCCCATGCGGGTCATGATGCGCATGTTCAACACCGCGTAAGGCGAATCGGTCACCTGCACGCCCAACTGCGAGATGGGACCACCAAGCGGGCCCATCGAGAAGGGAACGACATACATGGTGCGGCCCCGCATGCTGCCATCGAAGAGGCCACGCAGTTCGTCAAGCATTCCGGCCGGATCACGCCAGTTGTTGGTGGGCCCCGCATCCTCTTTCTTGAGTGAACAAATAAAGGTGCGGTCTTCGACGCGGGCAACATCGTCGGGATCGGAACGCACGAGAAAACTATCGGGGCGCACGTCGGGATTCAGGGGAATCAAAACGCCCTGGGCGATCAGGTCACGCGTGAGCTCGTACCACTCCTGCTGCGAGCCGTCGCACCAGTGAATGCGCTCGGGCTTGGTCAGCGCGGCAATCTCGCCCACCCACGTCAGCAGACTTTGGTTGGTGACGAAAGCAGGTGCATTCACGCCGGCAGCAATGGGAACATCTCTTACGGGAGTGGCGGGTGTGGCAGTCATCAGAAGTCCCTTGTCTCGTTCGTCTCATCCAGCGATGCCGTCTCGGGCGTGAATCTCTGCTGTATTTCAATACTGAGGGGTATTACCGCCCAACTAGCGTCCCCCATTGAATAAAGAATCGTCTTTTTTCACGTATTGTGAAGATATGGCGAATGATTTGCTGATTCTGGGTAAGCGCATCCGATATTTTCGCTCGCAAGCGGGCCTGACCCTGGAACAACTCGGTATAGCCGTCGGCCTGCTGCCGAGTCAGTTGTCGCAGATGGAAAATGGCCGACGTGAACCTAAGCTCTCGGCCCTCAACGCAATGGCCGAACATCTTGGTGTGCCGCTGGCTGAGCTGCTCAGCGCCGAAGCGCCCGACCGCCGATCCGAGCTTGAAATCGAGTTGGGGCGCCTGCAGCACACAGAGCTCTTCACGTCGATGAATCTGCCCGCGCTGCGCAGCAGCAAGTCACTGCCAGACGAAGCCCTCGAGATGATTGTGGGCCTCAGTCGAGAGATCGATCGACGGTCCCGGGAAGCCATCGCCACACCCGAAGAGGCTCGGCGCGCCAACACGGCGCTTCAGCGGGTGCAACGAGAGAACACCAACTACATGCCCGAACTCGATGAGCTGGCCGAAGACCTGGTGAAACGCGCGGGCCACACCTCCGGAGCCCTGATGCACCGCACGGTTGCCGAAATGGCCGAGCTCACCGGTTTCACTCTGATCTATGTCGACGATCTGCCGAGTTCTGCCCGCAGTGTGACCGATCTCGAGAATGGGCGCATCTACATTCCGCCCGCGTCAATTCCCGGGGGACACGGTCTGCGCGCCATGGCGCTGCAAGCCATCGCCCACAGACTCTTGGGCCACGAACGGCCCGAGAACTACGCCGAGTTTCTGAAGCAGCGGCTTGAGATTAACTATTTTGCCTGCGCGTGCCTGCTCCCCCGGGAACCCTCCGTGACTTTTCTGCGTGAGGCAAAAACAGACCGCAACATCGCCATCGAAGATTTTCGCGATGCCTTCGGTGTCACGCACGAAGCCGCGGCCCTGCGATTTACGAACCTCGCAACCAGCCACCTCGATCTCTCGGTGCACTTCTTGCGCGTCAACGATGACGGCGGCCTCTTCCGCGGTTACGAGAACGATGGCCTGCCCATCCCCACGGATTCGCACGGAACCATCGAGGGCCAGTCCATCTGTCGCAAATGGCCCTCCCGGATCGCCTTCACCCGCACCAATCGCAGCACCGAGTTTTATCAGTACACCGACACGCCGGCCGGAACATTTTGGGACGCCACACAAACCGGGCACACCACCAACGAAGAATTCGCCATCAGCATCGGGGTGGCGTTTGAAGACGCGCAATGGTTCCGCGGCCGCGACACGGCCTACCGGCAGTCGTCTACGTGTCCGGATGCCGCGTGCTGCAATACGCCGAGTGACCACCTGCGCAACCGCTGGGCAGGCAAGGCGTGGCCCAGCGCACGCATGAACCCCTACGTACTCTCGCCGTTACCGACCGGCACGTTTCCCGGAGTGGATCAAACCGAGGTCTACGACTTCCTCGAACGACACGACAAAGCGCCTCGGTAGGCTGGGGCGCATGGCCACCGAACGTCGCGTGATTCACGTGTTCCGTTCGGACCGCTATGCCGCGATTGCGCTCGCGGCCGCGGCGACCCTGGGCCTCATTGTTGCCAATTCGGTTGCGGGGCCCGGCCTCATCTCGCTTGCACAAGGCCATCTGGGATGGGCCTCCATCGGGCTCGATCTCAGCATCGCCCACTGGGTGACCGACGGTTTGCTCGCCGTCTTCTTTTTCATTATTGCGGTTGAGCTCAGGTTCGAACTCACGCGTGGCGATCTCAACACGTGGCACAAGGCCGTGGCCCCCGCGGTGGCCGCGCTCGGCGGAGTGATCGTTCCGATCGCACTTTATCTGGCGATTGCGGGACCCGTCGCGCCCGGCGGCTGGCCCATCGCCACGGCAACAGACATTGCCTTCGCGCTCGGCCTGGTTGCTCTCGTGGGACGCGGACTGCCGACGCGCATTCGAGCCTTTCTGCTTGCCCTCGCCGTGCTCGACGACCTTGTGGCCATTCTGATCATCGCCCTGTTTTTCTCCCACGGCCTGAACCTGGGGGCGCTGATCGGCGCCGCCATGGCCGTCATTGCCGCGTGTATCGTCAGCGCGAGCCGCGGACCACGTGCGGTTCGCTATGCGGTGCTCGCGGTGCTCGCCGCCCTGACGTGGTACCTCGTTGTGGTCTCTGGGGTGCACGGCACCATCGCCGGCGTTGCCCTGGGATTATTCATGAGCCCCAAGGTCTCGGCAAAGATTGCCCACGCACTCGTACCAGTCAACAATGCTGTCATCCTCCCGGTATTTGCGTTCGTGGCCGCCCTCGTTCCGTTCCCTGCGGTGAGCCTTGATGACCTCTCTCCCGCGTTTTGGGGAATCGGCATCGCCCTTCCGGTGGGTAAGTTTGTGGGAATTATGGCCGCGGGGTCCCTTATCGCTCTCGCCGGTCGCAAGGGTACGGGCGTTCGCGGCTGGGACCTCGCCACCGTCGCCCTCGTGGCCGGCATTGGCTTCACGGTGTCACTGCTGATGAACGAGCTCGTCTTTGCTGACAACAGCGAGCTTCGAGCTCAGGGCGTTCTTGCCGTTTTGTCGGGGTCGGCCGTGAGCATCATCATTGGCGGCACGTTCGTGTCAGTGCGCGCCGGTCTCGCTCGACGCCGCTTGCGCGACCGGTAAGAGCGCATCGAGCACCTCGCTGAGCCAGTCGACCAGTTCACGACCGTCCGTCGGAAGCGGAACGGTCACCACACGATGGGCCGGAGCATACTTTGCACCGGGATATAGGCGGGTCAGACGAATCTGTCGCGAGTCTGCCAAGTCGAGGGGCGTGATGCGCAGATTGGCGCCCATCACAATCACCTCTGACAGACCCGAAAGGTAGGCCCGGCGACGAAGTGCCGAGACCCGAAAGAGGGTCTGGACCGGCGGGGGAAGCTCTCCGTAGCGGTCGACGAGTTCAGCGCGAACGAGATCGAGCTGATCGGGCGTCGACGTGGGTGAACTTGCCACCGACAGCTTTTGGTACGCCTCGAGGCGCAGACGCTCGCTATCGACGTAGTCCTCGGGAATGCGCGCGTCAACCGGAATCTCGAGTCGAAGTTCGGTCTGACCCTCAACGACGTCGCCACGGAAGGCCGAGACAGCCTCGCCAATCATGCGCAGGTAAAGGTCGAAGCCCACGCCCGCGATATGGCCAGATTGCTCGCCACCCAGCAGGTTTCCGGCGCCACGTATCTCGAGGTCTTTCAACGCGATCTGCGTTCCGGATCCGAGTTCATTGTTCGCGGCCAACGCATTGAGTCGGTCGTGAGCAGTCTCGGTCAGGGGCTTGTCGGGGTCACAGAAGAGGTAGGCGTAGGCACGCTCGCGGCCCCGGCCCACGCGTCCGCGCAACTGGTGCAATTGGCTCAAACCAAATTTTTCCGCTCGGTCAATGATCAGCGTGTTAGCGTTCGCGATGTCAAGGCCCGTCTCGATGATGGTCGTGGTCACTAGAACATCGAATTTGCGTTCCCAAAAATCGACGATGACGCGCTCAAGATTGGCCTCAGACATCTGACCGTGTGCAACGGCAACGCGTGCTTCGGGAACAAGTTCGGCGATTTTCGCGGCCGCACCCGAAATGCTCGAGACCCGATTGTGCACGACAAAGACCTGACCCTCGCGCAAGAGCTCGCGCCGAATCGCCGCCGCCACTTGCTTTTCGGAATAGGGCCCCACAAAAGTGAGGATGGGATGGCGGTCTTCCGGCGGTGTTGCCAGTGTCGACATTTCACGAATACCCGTGACGGCCATTTCGAGGGTGCGCGGAATCGGCGTCGCACTCATGGCCAGCACATCGACATTGTTCTTGAGTTTCTTGAGCGCCTCTTTGTGTTCGACGCCGAAGCGTTGTTCCTCGTCAATCACGACGAGGCCTAAATCCTTGAAGACCATGCCATCGGCCAAGATGCGGTGTGTGCCAATGACCACATCCACGGAGCCTTCAGCGAGACCCTGCTTGGTTTCGCGCGCCTCTTTGTCAGACTGAAAACGGCTCAGCGCGCGAACCTGAAGGGGAAATCCGGCGAATCGTTCGTTGAAGGTTTCCATGTGCTGCCGAACCAAGAGGGTCGTCGGCACAAGAATGGCCACCTGCTTGCTGTCTTGAACCGCCTTGAACGCAGCGCGAACCGCGACCTCGGTCTTGCCAAAACCAACGTCGCCCGAGAGCAGGCGATCCATGGGAATGGGACTCTCCATGTCGGCCTTGACTTCGTCGATAGTCGTGAGCTGATCGGGCGTTTCGGCAAAGGGAAAAGCTTCTTCGAGTTCGCGCTGCCACGGGGTGTCCGGCGCAAAAGCGTGCCCTCTGCTCGACTGGCGCGCCGAATAGAGCTTCACCAATTCCACGGCGATGTCGCGAACGGCCCGTCGTGCGCGCGACTTCGCGGTCGACCAGTCGCTGCCGCCCATCTTTGAGAGTGCCGGTGCTTCACCACCCACATAGCGGGTGATCTGATCCAACTGGTCGGTGGGCACATACAGCTTGTCGCCGGGGAAGCCGCGTTTGCTCGGTGCGTATTCAATCAGCAGGTACTCGCGCTGGGTTTTGACCGGATTGCGCCCGCCCGACGACACCTCGCGCTGCACCAATTCGACGAATCGACCAATGCCGTGTGTCTCGTGCACCACGATGTCGCCCGATTCAAGTTGCAGAGGATCGACCACGGTGCGTCGTCGCGTGGCCAACTTTCGGGGCGCCCGCGCGTCGTAGGTGGCCGAACGGCCATAGAACTCGGCCTCAACAATAACTTCACAGGCGATGTCGGGAAGTTGGAATCCATGCTCCAACGTGCCGTGAGTCAGGTAGATCACACCGGCCTCAAGCTCATCGGGGAAGGCCTCAACCACGCGCGAGCCGATGTCGTGCTCGGCCAGCAACTGGCCAGCGCGTTCGGCCAGCCCCATGCCCTGAGTGGCCACGACGATTGACCATCCGGCCGCCTGGCGCGCGCCGATGTGTGTCACCATGGCATCAATGTCGCCCGCTGTTGAGGGCACGGGCTCGGCGCTGAGGCAAATTTCTGAGTCGTCGCCCGACGTGAATGACGAAAGCGACCACCACGGTCCCCCGAAGCCTGACCGCAGGTCATCGAGATCCAAGAAGTCACCGGCACTGAGATCGATGGGTGCCGAGGCGCCGACCGAGGCCGCGTGCCAGGCAGCGTCAAGAAATTCCGTATTCGTTTGGGCTACGTTGGCCGCTCGGGTGCGCACCCGCTCGGGTGAGAGCACAGCCACCGCCGTGCCCGGCGGGGCGAAATGCGTGAGGGGAACCAGGCGGTCAACCAGGGCCGGAGTGAGTGACTCCATTCCCTCGACCGGAATACCCTCCGCGATTTTCTCGAGCATGCCCGCGATATTCGGAAACTCGCCCATCATCTCGCGGGCTCGCTGGCGAACTGATGGCGTGAGCAGAAGCTCACGACTGGGGGCCAGCTCGACCTGCGTGATGTGCTCGTCAAGCGAGCGCTGGTCGGCCACGCTAAAGGGCGTCAGCGACTCAACCTCATCACCAAAGAAATCGACGCGAACCGGGTGAGCCGCATCCGGCGGGAAGACGTCAAGAATGCCGCCGCGCACGGCAAACTCGCCGCGACGACCCACCATGTCAACCCGGGTGTAGGCAAGGTCAACCAGTCGCGAACTCAGGTCACGCAGGTCATAGCCGCTCACCCCCTGCGTGAGCGTCACGGTGTCGACCGAGAGCACATTGGCGGCAATCGGTTGCAAAACGCCACGCACCGACGTGGTGACGATCAGCGGGCGATGCGTCGAGCCCTCAGCCATGCGGCGCAGCGTGCGCAGCCGTGCACCCACGATCTCGGCGGTTGGGCTCAGCCGTTCGTGTGGAAGCGTCTCCCACGCGGGAAAGTCGCACACGTCGACATCGGGCAGCATCGACACCAGAGCCGAAGCGACCGACTCGGACTCGCGACCCGTGGCCGTAATCAGCACGAGACATGCGCCATGTTCACCGGTGATGCGTTCGGTCAGCAGGGCGGCCAACAGCGGGGCGTTCAGGCCCTCGGGAAGAGATAACTGGCATGCCACGTCACCGCGCTCTATGGTCTGACGGACCGCTTGCGCCACAGACGCCGAGCGCATGATGGCGCGCGGAAGCCCGTGAAATAACACGTGGCAAGTCTAGGCGGGGGCGTTGATCACCTGTTGCGCGGCAAGATAGCCGGAGTTGACGATTTCGGTGACGGCATCGGCCGCTCGCGCGAGCACATGCGGCAAGACCGTGCGCTCGGCGCGGGCAAAGTCGCGCAGCACAAACTCGGCGGCATCTTGACGCCCGGGCGGACGACCAATGCCCACCCGAACCCGCACGAAGTCTGGGGTGCCCAGCGCCGCCATGATGTCGCGCAGACCGTTGTGGCCACCGTGACCGCCCGCGAACTTGATGCGCACGTCATCGAACGGAATATCGAGATCGTCGTACACGACGACGATACGCTCGGGCTCAACGGAATAGAACTTCGCCAGCGCCGCCACGGGTTTGCCCGAAAGATTCATAAAGCACGCGGGCTTCGCCAGAATGACCTTGTCGGGGGCGGACTGAAAACGCGTTACGGCGACGGTCGCCTGCGACTTGTGCTTCGTGAAGGTCACCGGCACGGAGTGAGCCAGCGTGTCAAGCACCATCTGCCCGACATTGTGACGATGGCCGGCATAGTCGGGCCCGGGGTTACCGAGCCCGACTACCAGCCATACGTCAGCAGACAGCTCTTACTCCACGGACTTTTCGGCTTCGGCTGTGGCGCCCGAAAGATCGGCGTCGGCAGCGGCCGCAGCCTTTTCAGAATCGTGCTGGTTCTGGTGCATCTCGTCTTTGTGGTCGGCGTGGGCAGCATCGTCGGCAAGTTCTGCCGCCAACTCGCCTTCGGTCTCGGCCATATCCTGAGCGCTGGGCGAGTGCACGTGCACCACGACACCCTCGGGGTCACCGGTCAGGGTCACGCCCTCGGGAAGTGCAACCTCACCAATCGTGATCTTGAATCCGGGCTCTGCGCCGTCGACACTGACCTCGAGGTACTCGGGGATATGCGTGGCCTCGGCCTCGACGGCGATGGACTTGACGTCCAACTCGAGAACAGCACCGGACTGCTGGGTGCCCACAACGTGAAGCGGAACATCCACAAGCACCTTCTCGCCCTTGCGTACCTCGACAAGATCCATGTGCTCGATGATCTGGTGAACCGGGTCCTTCTGCACGTCTTTCACCAGAACGAGTTCTTCTTTGCCATCAACAGTGAGTTCGATGACCGCGTTCTTCTTGCGGATAATCAGACCAATCTGGTGGGCGGGAAGGGCGACGTGGCGCACGGGCGCTCCGTGACCGTAAATCACTGCGGGAATCTTGCCGGCAGCGCGCAGACGACGGGCAAAGCCCTTGCCAAACTGCGTGCGGCTTTCTCCCACAACGTGGTTGTCTTTTTCGTGAGCCATGACTGGCCTCCTTTATTCACGAGAGGCATCTAGCCTCATGTTCAGTTCAACTCGAACGCATTACGAGCGTGAGGAACCGAGTAAACCGCCAGGCTTGCTCATCCACCGCGTCGATAACGAATATGTGTTCTTGGCCTGCCGAGAGACACAGATTCCTCGCCGAAGTCTTTCGTC
Organism: Actinomycetota bacterium; assembly: GCA_009699665.1. Taxonomy (GTDB): domain Bacteria; phylum Actinomycetota; class Actinomycetes; order Actinomycetales; family Microbacteriaceae; genus UBA963. Next base: position 17,748 of record WLNS01000003.1, on the reverse strand, counting down.
ATGATTGTAGCTTGCGGGTGCTACCGGTTACGAATCGGGGTCAGGCGCACTCGACCGCGAGCACCCCGCGTCGAGAATCCGTGAGCGAAGCGAAACGGCGATAACCTTGAAGTCGCGGGCTATCTCGCCTGAGACGACGAGAGCCGGCACCGCAGGGATACAGCCCCACTGAGACGAATGTTAAGGGAGTCGTTGCGCACGTGAGCGAACAGGCACAAGCAAATATCGGAGTTGTTGGCCTCGCCGTGATGGGATCGAATCTGGCCCGAAACCTCGCCAGCCGTCAGGGCAACACCGTGGCCATTTACAACCGAACGTTCGCCCGCACCGAGACACTGATGAGCGAGCACCCCGAAGCGGGCTTTATCGCGAGCGAATCAATAGACGCCTTCGTTGCATCACTGGCAAAACCCCGCACCGCGATCATCATGGTTCAGGCCGGAGCGGGAACCGATGCGGTGATCTCAGAACTCGTTGACCGCTTTGAGCCCGGCGACATCATCGTGGACGGCGGCAACGCGCTGTTTACCGACACCATTCGACGGGAACAGACCATTGCCGCCTCGGGAATACATTTTGTGGGTGCCGGTATTTCGGGCGGCGAAGAAGGCGCCCTTAAGGGCCCGAGCATTATGCCCGGAGGCAGCGTTGAGTCATATCAGACGCTGGGGCCCATCCTGTCGTCGATCGCGGCCATCGCCGAGGGCGAACCGTGCGTGACCCACGTGGGCACCGACGGCGCCGGACACTTTGTGAAGATGATCCACAACGGCATCGAGTACGCCGACATGCAGCTCATTGCCGAGGCCTACGACATTCTGCGCCACGCCGGCGGGTTTACTCCGGTCGAGATTGCGGGCATCTTCACCGAATGGAACGCGGGCGAACTCGAGTCGTACCTCATCGAGATCACGGCCGAGGTGCTGACTCAGGTGGACGCCGCCACCGGCAAGCCGTTTGTCGACGTGGTGCTCGACCAGGCCGGCTCTAAGGGAACCGGCGTCTGGACAGTTCAGACGGCACTCGACCTGGGTACGCCCGTCTCAGGTATCGCCGAGGCCGTATTTGCCCGGTCGCTCTCATCGCAAGCGGGTCAACGCGCTCAGGCGGGCAACCTCCCCGCTGTCACGACGGCTTGGGGGGTGGCCGACAAGGCCGCCTTCGTCGAGGATGTGCGCCGCGCCCTTTACGCCTCGAAGATTGTGGCCTACGCTCAGGGTTTCGACGCGATTCGCGCCGGCGCGGCCACCTACAACTGGAAGATCGACCTCGGTGCCGTGAGCAAGATCTGGCGCGGCGGTTGCATCATTCGCGCGCAATTCCTCAACCGCATCGCCGATGCATACGCCAAAAATGCGGAGCTGGTTTCGTTGCTGCTCGACGACTACTTCACACAAGCCATTTCTGATTCGCTGAGCGCCTGGCGCCGCGTGGTTGCCCATGCCGCGCTCGCGGGCTTCCCCGTTCCCGCGTTTGGCTCGTCACTGTCGTACTACGACGGTCTGCGTGCCGCGCGTCTGCCCGCCGCACTCGTGCAGGGGCAGCGCGACTTCTTTGGCGCACACACCTACAAGCGGGTCGATGCCGAGGGCACCTTCCACACGCTGTGGTCGGGCAATCGCACAGAAGTCGCCACCGAGCCCAGCACGCACTAGGCGCGACGACTAACGGCGATGAGCGCGCCGGCGCCGAGCAGACCGAGTACGAGACCGGTCAGGGCTGTAGCGCCGACGTCAAAACCCGTGTTGGGCAGCGGTGCCGGGGGTGGATCGGCCGTGACGGCAAGATAGAGCCGAATGTCGCTCGTGCTGGCATACGACGACCAGGTAATGATGAGCGTCTTAACTTCCTGCGACGGCGCCAGCCAGGCTGAGTCGCCCACCGGACTCGACGTTGAAATATCGCCATAGAAGTACACGCTGGTTGGCGTCGGTGTCCGCATGACCGGAACGGCCGTAGCCACCGTGCCCGCACAGTCGCTGGGCATATCGGCGTTCACCGTGACATTGCAGAAGTTGAACAATTCTGCTCCGGCCGCGGCTCCCTGCAACTGGGCTGACGTCAGACTCGTCGCCGATCCCGTCGTGGCCGTCACCGTGACGCGATCGGAGTAGCTCGGGTCGCTCGCGTTCGTTGAATCGAGGTCGCTGATCACAAGGGCAAGTTTGTTGGCGGGCACCGGCTGATCGAACGTAATCGTTGTTGTCGCGTTCGTTCCCGACCCCGAAAGGGTGAGGGTGTTCGCCGACGCGGACGGTCCATTTCCGCCGAAGGCGGCACCCGGGGCAGTCTGCGCCGTAAACCATTCGCCGGCCGCAGAGACACCATCAATCGACGCGGTGGGTGAGCCCGCCGTGACGGTGAAGGCGTAGTCGGCGCCACCGACCGACGTGTTTGCGAAAGCGATGCGACCCACGGGCGCGTTGGTCACGTCCGCCGCACTCCATGCGCCCCACAGGCGCGCGTCCACATTTGCGTCGGCGGCGGTCGGAGCGGTAAACGCGGCGGCCGCGATGCCGGCAGCCAGAACTCCGATTCGCGAGATTATTCGCCGCGCACGTCGCGAAGCAGGTTCACTCATGATCACCCCTTGGGCAAGACAGGGTCAATTAGGTGAAAAAATCCTAGCCAGCACAAAGACACACGGTCAATAGTGGGTCATTACCGAGGCGCGTGAAACCCTAGGCTGCGCCGTCGAACAGCTTCGTGACGGAACCGTCGTCAAATACCTCGCGGATGGCGCGCGCAATCAGGGGGGCAATGGGCAGAATCTCGAGCCGATCCCACATCTTCTCGGGTGGCAGAGGTAACGTGTCGGTGACGACCACGGAATCAATGGCTGCCGATTGCAGCATTTCGGTTGCCGGATCACTAAACACGGCGTGCGTCGCCGCCACGACGACGCCCGTTGCGCCGTTCGCCTTGAGCGCCTCCGCCGCCTTGGTGATGGTGCGGCCCGTGTCGATGAGGTCATCAACGATGAGGCAGACGCGCCCCTCAACCTCACCCACGATTTCGTGAACCGTCACCTCGTTGTGCACCATGGGGTCACGCCGCTTGTGAATAATCGCCAGCGGAACACCGAGCTTCTGGCTCCAAATGTCAGCCACCCGCACGCGACCCATATCCGGTGAGACGACGGTCAGCGTTGCCGGATCAAGCTTGGCCTTGAAGTGCTCGAGCAGCACGGGCATGGCAAAAAGGTGATCCACCGGGCCATCAAAGAATCCTTGTATCTGGGCGGCGTGCAGATCGACGCTCATTATGCGGTTCGCCCCGGCAGCCTTAAAGAGGTCGGCAATCAGGCGCGCCGAGATGGGCTCGCGCCCCCGGCCCTTCTTGTCCTGGCGGGCGTAGGGATAAAACGGGGCAACGACCGTGATGCGTTTCGCCGACGCTCGTTTGAGGGCATCGACCAAGATGAGTTGTTCCATCAACCATTCGTTGATGGGTGCGCAGTGCGACTGAATCACAAAGACGTCGCTGCCGCGAACGCTTTCTTCGGGGCGGGCGTAGATCTCACCGCTGGCAAAGGTGCGCAGGTCGCTTCCGGTCACCACCGTGCCGAGCTCTGCGGCGATGTCGTGCGCCAACTTGGGGTGAGCACGTCCCGACATGAGCACGAGCTTCTTCTTGTTCTTGGTGGTGATGTCGGTCTCGCCCATGAGGTCCTTTTTTTCTGATGGATAGCTGCGCTACGCGTCCGCGGCCTTATCTGCAGCCGCGTCGGCGGCGGGTGAGCCCGGTCGATTCTTTTCGACCCAGCCATCCATGTTTCGTTGTGGTGCCACGCTCAGAGCCATCGAACCCGCGGGAACATCCTTGCGAATGACCGCACCGGCTCCGGTATACGCTCCATCTCCGATACTAACCGGGGCGACGAAGACGTTGTGTGAACCTGAGCGCACGTGTGACCCGATATTCGTGCTGTTCTTGGTGACCCCGTCATAGTTGGCGAAGATGGTGCCAGCGCCAATATTGCTTGCTTCGCCGATGGTGGCGTCGCCCACATAAGACAGATGCGGCACTTTGCTGCCCACGCCGATGCGCGCGTTCTTCGTCTCAACGAATGTGCCAATCTTGCCGTCGTCGCCGAGGTAGGTTCCGGGGCGCAGGTATGAGAAGGGCCCGACCGACGCATTGGTACCGATGACCGCAAGCGTGGCGTCGGTTCGTTTAACCGTGGCTCCGGCGCCCACCTCACAATCAACCAGCGTGGTTTCAGGGCCAATCACGGCACCCGTCGCAACCACCGTGGCACCCAACAACTGCGTGCCCGGGCGCACCTCGACGTCGGGGGCGAGCTGCACCTGCAGGTCAATCCAGGTCGTTGCGGGGTCAATTACCGTCACGCCCTCGAGCTGCCAGCCGCGCACGATGAGCGCGTTCAGCCGTGCCGCCGCGGTCGCGAGCTGTGCTCTGTCGTTAATGCCTTCCACTTTCCACGCGTGGGCTATCTCGTGTGCGGCCACATCCGAACCCGACGCTCGCAGAATCGCGACGACATCCGTGATGTACTTTTCGGACTGGGAGTTATCTGTTGTGAGCTGGCTCACCGAATCGCGCAGGGCGGCCACCGAAAAGAGATAAATCCCGGCATTCACCTCAGCGATCGCAAGCACCGTTGCGTCGGCATCCTGATGCTCAACAATGGCTTCGAGCGCTCCGTCAGCGCCCCGCACAATGCGACCGTATCCGCTGGGGTCGTCGAGCGATGTCGTCATCAGCGTGGCCACGGCGTCGCCCGAGCGGTGTCGGTTAATCATGACGGTCAGTGTGTCGGCGTCGAGCAGGGGAACGTCGCCGTTCAACACCAGAACCTCGCCCGCGAATCCGCTCGGAATGGCCTGCAGCGCCAACTCGACCGCTCGACCGGTGCCCGGAACATCGTCTTGGTCAACGATCACGGCTTCGGGCAGGTCGACCTCAATCACTTCGACCAGGCGATCGCGTTCGTGACGAACGACCGCGACAACGTGAGCAGCCTCGAGGCTCCGTGCGGTAGCCAACACGTGCGAGACGACGGTGACACCCGCCAGTTTGTGCAACAACTTGGGCGTCGACGACTTCATGCGCGTGCCCTGACCGGCGGCCAGCACCACGATGGCGAGTTTGGAGTCAGCCATGGGCACTCCCCTTCGTTTTTGGTGATCACGCGATGCGTTGCTGTTCGCTCCGCCTCCAGGATTCGAACCTAGACTTAACAGCTCCAAAGGCTGTCGTGCTGCCATTACACCAAGGCGGATCGACCCGCGTCTGGTGACGCGTATCATCCCTAAGTCTGCCAGAACTTAGCCCGGCATAATGGGGACATGGCGCTCGAGAACGACGAAGTATCGAGAATTGTCGATGCCTGGCGCCGCGAGCGACCGGATTTGGACTTTTCTCCCCTCGAAGTGCTCTCTCGCGTGGGGCGCCTGGCGAAACTGCTCGATCGGGCCCGCCGGCAGGCGTTCACCCGATCAGAACTCGAGGGTTGGGAGTTTGACGTGCTGGCCGCACTCAGACGAGCCGGGGCGCCCTATCACCTCAGCCCGAAGCAACTGCTGCAACAGAACCTCGTATCGAGCGGCACGATGACCAACCGCATCGACCGCCTCGTGACCCGCGGACTCGTCGAGCGGCGCGACGACCCGAACGACGGCCGCGGAGTGCTCGTCGAGATGACCACCGCCGGCCTCACGCGCGTAGACGCAGCCATCACGCGCCTGGTTGATGCCGAGGCCGCCATGCTCGGCCCCCTCACGCGTGCCGATCAGAAACGCCTCGCCGAAGCACTCAAACGCCTGAGCCTGCACATGGATGAGGGCGGCGAGTAGTCAACAGGCGTGGCCCACCGGCGTGGCAATTCTTGCGGAAGTCATTTAATGAGTTACCCCACGGCACGTTTTGTGCCACATAACGTAAAAATGTGGGAAACTTGTGAAATGAGTGACACATATGTGCTTAACCTTGGCGAGCGGGGTCGCGTGGTGATCCCGGCAGAGATTCGCGCCCGACACAACTGGAAACAGGGCACCGAACTCATCGCACTCGAGACACAGCACGGCGTTCAACTTCTGCCCCGCGAGGCCCTGCTCGATGGGCTCCAGGGCAGCATGGCGGGCCTGGGTTCGGTGGATGAGTTCCTCGCCGAACGCCGCCGCGAAGCTCGCTTGGACGTTTAGGCCGGATGCTGAGAACGAATGACGAGCTCGGATTCTGAGGCCGGCATGAGTGTGACACGCAACGGAACTCCGATTGTTCTCGACACCTCAGCCCTGCTCGCTTGGCTTCTCGGTGAAACGGGCGCAGATGTCGTTCGCGAGGCCATTGGTCCTCGGGCCGTCGTGAGCGCCGCCAACTGGGCAGAGCTCGCCCGCAAAGTGAGCGACAAAGGCATCGACTGGCCACAGTTGCGAAACGCGCTCGTGGCCCTCGGTCTCAACGTTGAACCGGTCACCGCAGCAGACGCCGAGACATCAGCAACCATCGGAGAACGCGGGGACGGTCTCTCACTGGGTGACCGCCTCTGCATCGCCGTCGGTCGCCGTCTGAACTGCAACGTCCTCACGGCCGACACTGCGTGGACGCAGCTGCCCGGTGTCGTGCTGATACGAAGAGGTGCGGGCCGCCCCTAGAGCAACCCGCACCTCAGTGGCTGAATTCGATGAACGAGCCAGCCTTATTCTGAGTCCTATTTAGCCAGCGCGAATCCGCGATAACCGTCGGCGGCCACCTCGTCGCACGCGACACGGAACGGTCCCACTCCCATGAGCGCGGGAAGCACCACGTGCGCCTTGCCGGCAACGTTGTCACCCATGTACCACGAGTGGCTATCGCGGTGCACGGTGATCTGGCCAATCTCATTGTTCATGGCGACCCAGGCATCCTGCGCCTCTTGGGTGGCCGCCATGCGGTTCAGCCCCTGAACGGTGAGGTAGGCGATGCAGTCGGTAATCCACTGCACGTGCTGCTCAATCGAGACCACCACGTTTGACAGCACCGAGGGTGACTGTGGGCCGGTGACGATGAACAGGTTGGGGAATCCCACCGACATCGTGCCGAGGTACGTCTTGGCGCCCTCGTTCCACACGTCGCGAAGGTTCGCACTCTTCTCGCCTATCACGTCCATGTTCTTGAACGTGCCCGTGAACGCGTCATAGCCCGTGGCGAAGACAATCACGTCGACCTCGTATTCGGCGGCCTCAGTGGCAAACCCCGTTGGCGTGATGGTCTTCAGTGGCGACTCCAACAGGTCGACGAGGTGCACGTTGGGCTGGTTGTAGATTTCGTAGTAGCCCATGTCGATACACGTGCGCCGGGTTCCGAACGGGTAGCTCTTGGGGATCAACTTCTCGGCAACAGCCGGGTCGGTCACGCGCTCGCGAATCTTGTTGCCCAAGAAGTCTGAAATCGTCTTGTTCGCCTCGTCCACCACGAGCACATCGGTGTAAGAACCAAAGTAGGTAAACGGCGACATGTTGTCATAAATGTGCTGGAAGTACTCGTTACGATCCGCATCTCTCACCTCAAGTGCGCTCTTGCCGGTGCCCGGCAGACCGAGTCCGTCCATTGACTGCCTCTTGCGCAGGCGCTCGGCGGGGTAGGTCGCTTTCACCTCGGCGATGTAATCGGATTTCAGCGGCGCATTGTTTGCCGGCACGCTCCAACTGGGCGTGCGCTGCAGAACAAAGAGCTCCTTGGCCGTCTTGGCGATGTGCGTCGACAACTGAATACCCGTGGACCCGGTGCCGATGATCGCAACGCGCTTGCCCGAGAAGTCCACGGGCGTGGTCGGCCAGTCGGTCGAGTTGTATGTCTCACCCTTAAACGACGACGCACCGGGAACGTCGATGGGCTTGGGCGTTGACAGCGCACCCGTGGCCATGACCACCCAGCGGGCGATGTAGCTGTCGCCGCTCGAGGTCGTCACCGTCCACTCGTTGGCGGCTTCATCAAAGACGGCACCCGTGACCTCGGCGTTAAACCTAAAAAGACCACGAATGTCGAATCGATCAGCAACGTGCTGGGCATACTTCAGGATTTCTGCCTGCGACGCGTAACGCTCCGACCAGTTCCACTCCTGCTGCAGCTCGTTGTCCCACGAGTAGGAGTACTCCACACTCTCAACGTCACAGTGCAGACCGGGGTAGCGGTTCCAATACCAGGTGCCGCCAACGTCGGCTCCTTTTTCGAGACCCTGAACCTTCAGGCCCTGATTGCGCAGATTGTGCGCCGCCATCATGCCGGCAAAGCCGGCGCCCACGACGAGAGCGTCAACATGTGTCGCCATAATGGGCCTACTTTGCCACGCGAGCGGACACCCAGGTGCCCACTTCGGCGATCATGTCGCGACCCTCGCTCAGCATGAAGCTAAACAGCGACCAGTCGTGGGGCATTTCGGGCCAGACGTGCAGCGTGACGTCGACCTTCGCCTCGCCGGCCACGGCAGCCAAGCGCGTGGAGTCGGCGAGCAAAATTTCTTCCGAACCCACCTCGATCAGCATCGGAGCCACACCGGAGTAGTCGCCGAACAGGGGTGAGGCGAGTGGGTCTGATGCGGATGCGCCACCGAGATACTGGTCGGCGCCAGACTGCAAACCCTTGTGCGACAGCGAGTTGTCGACGTCACCCTTGGACTTCATGGTCGCACCACTGTGCGTGAGGTCAGCCCACGGCGACAGCAACACAGCGCCGGCCGGCTGGGGCTTGCCCGTGGCTTTGATTTTGAGCAGCAGTGACAGCGCGAGGTTTCCGCCGGCGGAGTCACCAGCAACGACGATGTTCTCGGCCTTGTATCCGTCAGCCAAGAGGCCCTCGTACGCTGCGTGGCAGTCATCGAGAGCCGCCGGGAACTTGTGCTCAGGAGCCAGGCGGTAGTCAATCGAGAACATGTTCACGCCCGACGCCTGAGCCAGGTTGCCCGACAGCCCACGGAATCCGAACGTGTTTCCCACGAGCATGGCGCCACCGTGGATATAGAGCAAGACGCTGGAGCTCTTACGGGGAGCATCGAGCCACAGGCCACTGACGCCGCCGATGGTCTTCTCAACGAAGGAGTACGACTCATCTACCGGGAACGTGGCGATCATGCCATCGAACATGGCGCGCACCTCGAGTGCGGGAATGGAGAAATCTACAGGGGCGGCGGCCAGCATGCCGCGCAGCTGAGCCAATTCGTCTGATGTCATCGTCGGGTCCTCTCTAGGTGTTAAACGTGCACGTCACAGGTTCGAGCCTATGGCCGCGTATCTTTAGACTCTCGCAACAGGGCCTCTTGTGACTAGCCCTCCGGCGCACGCGATGTGCCTTTTCCTGCATGCGTTCCGGTAAAGGTTCGGGCACGGTTCGGGCACCCGAGCGAGAACCTTTTGGGGCGTTGTGCCCGAACTAGCGAGCCAGGTTGCTGGCGGTTTCGCGCCACTGGGTGGGCGTCATACCAAAGGTCTCTTTGAAAATCCGCGAGTAGTAGCCGGCATCCGAGAGGCCGCGCGCCGCAGCCAACTGAGTGATGGATCGCGCCGCCATGAGGGGATCAGCCAGGTCGCGACGAAATTCGACAAGGCGACGCGTGCGGATCCACTGCGACACTGTAACGCCGGCTTCGGCGAACACGTTGTACAACTGCCGAACCGAGATGAAATGCGCGTGAGCAATTGACTCCGGACTCAGACGCTCATCGGCCAGATGTTCGTTGATGTAGAGACACGCGGTCATCAGCATGGCGCGACGCGACGCCTGGGCGCTCAGGCTTTCGTCGCCCGCTTCGGCGGCGATCACGGTCGAGAGCAGGTCAAGACCCGTGCGAGCCAGGCGCTCCCCCGGTGCACCCGCGAGCGTGTCGAGATGTGTAGCGAGGCCCATGACATAGGCCGAGAGCACCGAGCCCGGGCCCGAGTCGCTCGTGATGGCGTGCGCCGTGAGCTCCCCCGCGAGACCCGCCGGCAAGCTGAGCGCGCTCTTCGGAAACATCGCCACGATGAATCGGTAATCCTCAGTGAACTCAAGCGTGTAAGGACGGGCAGTGTCATAGATCGCAATCGTGCCGGGCGTCAGCACAATCTCGCGGTTGCCCTGCATCATGATTCCGGACCCAGAAACCTGAAGACTCATCTTGTAGAAACCGAGGTCTTGCTCGGTCACCGGGCCCGGACGCCGCTCGACGGTGTGCGCGTTGGCCGACAGGTCGCTGACCTGAAGTTCAGCGGTGCCGGCCGCTCGATAGCTAGCCCGGAAACCGGCCGGATCGCGCGGAACGATGGCCAGTGGCGGAAACGCCCGATTCATCTCGGTGCGCCAGCGAAAGATGCTGTCGGGCAGGTCGGCGTCAAGCTCAAACGACTGCAGCGTACTGTGCAAGCTCTTGGTCATGCTCAAATCCCCTCACGAGCAAGGCGACGGTGCCCACTCATGCTGTTGCCCTTATCGTAACCCCACTTTAGGCATCGAGGTCAGCCGAAAGAATGAGCCAGCGCGCCTCAAGATCGGCGGTTTCGGCGTCGAGCGAGCTCAATTCTTGGGTCAGGGTCGCCAGGGCGGCAAAGTCGGTCTGATCGGCCCGAGCCAGCCGTTCGTGCACATCAGCACGCGACGTCTCGAGTTTGGCAATTTTTCGATCTATGGCCTGAATTTCTTTTTCGGCATTTCGCCGCTCGGCACTGCCCGGTGACATCGCTCGACCCGCCGGAGATCCCGCCGGTTGTGTATCGGACCTGGAGACCCCCGCCGGTTGAGTAGTCCGCGCAGCCGACGAACCAGCCGGTTGAGTAGTCGGCACAGCCGACGTATCGAAACCCGCGCGCAGCGCCAGATACTGATCGACGCCACCGGTGAGGTGACGCAGATGCGCGTCGATGATGGCGTACTGCTGATCGGTCACGCGCTCCATGAGGTAGCGATCGTGCGACACCACGATGAGCGTTCCGGGCCACGTGTCCAGCAGGTCTTCCATGGCCACCAACATGTCGGTATCGAGGTCGTTCGTGGGCTCGTCGAGAATGAGCACGTTGGGTTCGTCGAGCAGAATCATCATCAGCTGCAGCCGGCGACGCTGCCCGCCCGAGAGATCCTTCACGGGTGTCGAAAGCTGTGCACTGGTGAACCCCAGACGCTCGAGCAACTGACCGGGAGTCATCTCTTTGCCGTCGGTCTGATAGGTGGTCTTCTTGCGGGCAATGACCTGACTCACCCGATCGTTCTCGAATTCCTCGAGCTCAGAAAGTTGCTGGGTCAACATGGCGACCTTCACCGTCTTGCCTCGTTTGACGCGCCCCGACGTGGGGGCAAGAGTGCCGGCCAGTAGGTTGAGCAGGGTCGATTTTCCGGCACCGTTCACACCCAGAATTCCGGTTCGCTCGCCCGGCGCCAAACGCCAGGTCACGTCAGACAGGACGGTGTGCTCGTCATAGGCCACGCGCACGGTCTCAAGATCGAGAACGTCTTTGCCCAAACGCTGCATCGCCATGCTGGCCAGTGCGACAGCATTGCGCGGTTCGGGTTCGTTAGCAATGAGATCGTTGGCCGCATCGATGCGAAACTTAGGCTTCGCCGTTCGGGCCGGAGCACCGCGACGCAGCCACGCGAGCTCCTTGCGCATCAGGTTGCGGCGCTTGCCCTCGATGGTGGCGTTCTGTCGGTCGCGCTCGACGCGCTGCAAAATGTAGGCCGCGTATCCGCCCTCGAACGGTTCGACGATGCGATCGTGCACCTCCCACGTGGTGTTGCACACCTCGTCAAGAAACCAGCGATCGTGCGTCACGACAAGCAGAGCGCCCGAGGTCGCCGGCCAACGCGTCTTGAGGTGAGAGGCCAGCCACGCGATGCCCTCGACGTCGAGGTGGTTCGTGGGCTCGTCGAGAAAGAGCACGTCGTCATCACCCACGAGCAGTTGCGCCAGCGCCACCCGGCGGCGCTGGCCACCCGACAGCGATCCGATCGTGGCATCCCAGCCGACGTCAGCGACAAGACCGGCGAGCACGTCACGAATCCGAGCGTTCGATGCCCACTCGTGGTCGGCCGAATCTCCCACGATGGCGTGGGCCACGGTGTGAGAGTCCTCGAGGCTGTCGCGCTGGTCAAGAACGCCGATGGTCAGACTGCGGCGCGTGGTCACTTGCCCCGCGTCGGGTTCGAGCCGACCCGACAGAATGTTGAGCAGCGTGGACTTGCCGTCTCCGTTGCGTCCCACGAGCCCGATGCGATCGCCCTCGGCCACACCGAGTGTCACCGCATCAAAGACGACGCGCGTGGGGAACTCAATGTGCACCGCTTCGGCGCCCAGCAGGTGCGCCATTATTCGGTAACGAGTCGGGCACCGTGCACGGGGCCCGTAACGCGCACCACGTTGAGACCACCGGCCGACAGTGACACCTGAAGTTCAATGGCAGCTTCCAGGTCGGTCGCCAGGAAGGCCAACGTGGGCCCGGATCCCGAAACAATCCCGGCCAGGGCACCTGAGCCCTCGCCGAGCTCAAGAATGTCGACGAGGTCGGGCTCGAAGTGCAGTGCGGGTGCCTGCAGGTCATTGTGCAGTGCATCCGCGAGCATTTCTGCGTCACCGGCGCGAAGGGCTTGCAGCACGTCGTTGCTGACACTCGGCGAGGTGGGAGCGGGGGCAATGTCGCCGACGTGTCGAGCACGGTGGGCATCAAGTTCTGCGTAGACCGCCGGTGTCGACAGACCGAAATCGGGCAGCGCGAGCACCCAGTTGAAGTGTCCCGTGGCCAAGGCCGGGCTGAGCTGATCGCCGCGCCCGGTGCCGATGGCCGTGCCGCCCATCAGGGCGAAGGGAACATCGGCGCCCAACTGCTTTGCCAAGTGCACCAATTCATCTCGCGGAAGGCCCAGTCCCCAGAGGGCGTCGCACGCGACGAGGGTTGCTGCTGCATCAGCCGAGCCACCGCCCATGCCACCGGCTACAGGCACATGCTTTTCGATTTCGAGGCGCGCGCCCCCGGTGAACTTGGCCTTGCGCGCCAGCAGGCGCGCGGCCTTGATGGCTAGGTTGGATCCGTCCGCCGGAACATTCGACGTGTCGATGCCCCCGCCGACAAACGAGACAGAGAAGTCGCTGGAGGGATAGGCGCGCACGTCTTCATAGAGGGAGACCGCCTGATAGGCCGTCGCCACGTCGTGATAGCCGTCGTCTAAAACGGCACCGACCTTGAGAAAGACATTTATTTTGCCGGGGGCACGCGCATGAGCGACATCCATTACCGGCTCCGTCGTCATGTCTCAAATCTAGCCGACGCTCAGCGGGGCAGAAAACTGATGACCGGGTCGCCGTCAGCTAAATCGAGTCACAGACCGGCAAGGCGAACGAAGTCGTCGATCGTGAGGCGCTCGCCTCGATCGGTGGGGGCAATATCTGCGGCGACAAGAGCCTTTTCGGCGGCGGCCGACGAACCAAACCACGACGCGAGCGATTGCCGCAACATTTTGCGGCGCTGCCCAAAGGCCGCATCGACAAGTTCGAACGTGCGCTCGCGCAGTTCGATATCACCGGGCTCGGCGTGACGCTCGAAGGCCACCAACACGGAATCAACGTTGGGCGTCGGCCAAAAAACTTTCCGGCTCACTTTGCCCGCCACCCACCAGCGGCCAAACCACGCGGCCTTCACGCTCGGTCCGCCATAAATCTTGCTGCCGGGACCGGCCGCGAGCCGCTCCCCCACCTCCGACTGCACCATGACGAGCCCGGTCTGCAGCGACGAGAACGTCTCGAGCAGGTGAATGAGGATGGGCACCGACACGTTGTAGGGCAGGTTAGCAACGAGGCGCAGTGGTTCGTGAGGTAATTCGGTGATCTGCATCGCGTCTTCGTTGATCACACACAGCTTGGCGCCGGGAGCCCGAGCACCAATGGTTGAGGGAAGTTCACGCGCGAGTCGACGATCAATCTCGACGGCATCGACGTGGGCACCCGCCTCGAGCAGGCCAAGGGTCAGCGAGCCGAGACCGGGACCCACCTCGAGCACCACCTCGCCCGACTGAACTCCCGCAGTCGCGACAATCTTGCGCACGGTGTTGGCATCGACCACAAAGTTCTGGCCCAGTTTTTTGGTGGGGATGACCTCAGCGCGTGCGGCGAGGCTGCGCACGTCGGCCGGGGTCAGCATGATGACGTCGTTCACGATGTTGCCTCATGCTCGCTGCCGGCCGGCAGAATATCGTCGGCCCACGAGCCGTAAACCGCCTCGGTGTTTTCGGTGAGGCGCGCGCAGAGGTCACCGAGGTCCGTCTCGAGAAACTCGGCCATGGCCCGCACCGTATAGGGAACCATGTACGACGCGTTCGGGCGGCCACGAAAGGGCATGGGGGTGAGAAAGGGCGCGTCGGTCTCGACAAGAATTCGATCGCGTGGAATCACGGCGAGCGCCTCACGCAGATGGTGGTTGTTCTTAAAGGTGACGGTGCCCGCGAATGACAGGTACCAGCCGTGACCCGCAGCCGTGCGCGCGAAGTCGGCGTCACCCGAGAAGCAGTGCAGCACGGTCTTGTGCGGCGCGCCCACCCGGCGCAGCGTAGCCAACACCTCATCGTGTGCATCGCGGTCATGAATCTGCAGGGCGATGTCGTGGCGCTTGGCAATCTCGATGTGTGCCTCGAACGAGGCATGCTGCGCGGCTCGACCCTCCTCGCCCGTGCGAAAGAAATCGAGTCCGGTCTCGCCCACGGCTCGCACGCGCGGTTGGGCGGCGAGCGCGTCAATCGTGGCCAAGCCTTCGTCGAGCGTTCCCGCGGCCTCGACGCGCGGCGCCTCGTTCGGGTGAATCGCCACCGCGGCAAGAACGCGGTGTTGGGTGGCGGCCAGCTCGGCGCTCCAGACTGAAGACGCCACATCGGTGCCGACCTGCACCACGCCCACCACGCCCACGAGGGCTGCCTTCTCAAGTTGCTCGGACACGCTCACGTGGGTGTCACCATCAGCGATATCAAAGTGCGTGTGATTGTCGTAAACCGAAAAGGGCAGAGCCTCGGGTGCCGGCGGAAATTCGAGATCGCGCTTCGGTCCGGAGCCGTCTTCGGCACGGCGCCGTTTCTGTTGCTCGCGCTGGTGCTGTGCCTGCTGCTGGTCGTGCTGTTCTTGAGGGGCGGTCACGAGCGACTACTCCGCCGATTCGATGCGCGGAAAGAGTGGCTCGAGCGCGCCGACTTGCGTGCCGGCCGGTAGCTGACCCCACGTTCCGGCGCTGCGCACGGGTTGAGCCGTGAGTTCACCCAGCGCAGCCTCGGCACCCAGAGCGACCCACAGTTTCTGCGTGGACTCGGGCATCACCGGCGACAGGAGCACAGCCAACGCCCGAAGGCCCTCGGCGCACGTATAGAGAACTGTCGAGAGTCGATCTGCGTTGGCCGGGTCCTTGGCCAGTGCCCACGGTTCCTGCTCGGTGATGTACCCGTTGAGGGCATCGACAATGGTCCACACGCTGGCGACGGCCTCATGCACGGCCACGCGAGAAATGGCGTCATCGGCCTGACTCACCGCTGCGGCCACCACATCGTGGATGGCGGCATCGGCCGGGGTCACCGCCCCCTCGGTGGGAACCTGACCATCGAAGTACCGGGTGATCATGGCGAGCGAACGCGAGGCCAAGTTTCCGAAACCGTTGGCGAGCTCCGACTCATAACGGGCCGAAAGGTCTTCCCAGCTGAACGAACCGTCTTGGCCAAACGTGATGGCGCTGGTGAAGTAGTAGCGGAAGGCATCCGAGCCGAACGTGTCGGTGATTTCGTTCGGAGCGATTCCGGTCAGTTTCGACTTAGACATCTTTTCGCCGCCCACGAGCAGCCAGCCGTGGCCAAAGATTCCGGCGGGAACGGGAAGTCCCGCAGCCAACAACATGGCGGGCCAAATCACGGCGTGAAAGCGCAGAATATCTTTGCCCACGATGTGCAGGGCGGGCCAACGGCGATCAAAGGTGGCCTGGTCGTCGCCATACCCAATCGCGGTGATGTAGTTGAGCAGCGCGTCGAACCATACGTAGACCACGTGCGTGTCGTCCCAGGGCAGCTTGATGCCCCAGTCGAACGTGGAGCGCGAAATAGACAAGTCTTCAAGCCCCTGACGCACAAAGGCGACGACCTCGTTGCGCGCCGACTCGGGCTGAATGAAATCGGGGTTGGCCTCGTAAAGATCAAGCAACGGCTGCGTGAAATCGCTCATGCGAAAGAAGTAGTTCTTTTCGTGCAGAATCTCGACCGGCTTAGAGTGAATCGCACAGACCTGCTGGCCTTCGTCGTCACCAGTGCCGGCAATCAGGTCGGCGGCCTGCTTGTACTCCTCGCAGCCCACGCAATAGGCGCCCTCGTACTCACCGGTGTAGATGAAGCCCTTGTCATAGAGCGTGGTGAGAAATCGCTGCACGTTGTTTTCGTGGCGGGGCTCGGTAGTTCGAATGAAATCGTCGTTGGCGATGTTGATGGTGCTTAGCAGGGGCTTCCACGCCGATTCCACCAGGCGATCGGCCCACTCCTGCGGTGTGGCACCGTTGGCCGTGGCCGTGCGCAGAATCTTCTGGCCGTGTTCGTCGGTGCCCGTGAGCAGCCAGGTGTCATCCCCGGACTGACGGTGCCAGCGCGCGAGCACATCCGCCGCAACCTCCGTGTAGGCGTGGCCAATGTGTGGCACGTCGTTCACATAAAAGATGGGCGTGGTCACATAGAAACGCGAACCCTCAGCCATAGCACCCATTCTAAATTGCGGCACACGTGCTTTCGTGACGTCCGCGTCGCGGCCACGCTTGCGTTCGCTCATGCCGTTCCCGGGGCGAGACTACTTTTGTTCGAGCCTGGCCTGGTACAGCTCGCGTGATGAGTGGCCGGTTTCGGCAGCTACTTGAGCGCAGGCTTCTTTCAAGCGCAGGCCGGAGGTGACCAGTTCACCCACCTGGCCCAGTGCGGCCTCGAGCGAAACGGTGGCGGGCGCCGCGCCCGCAATCACCAACACGATTTCACCGCGAACGCCCGGAATAGCCCACTCCGCGAGTTCGGCCAGCGTTCCCCGGCGAATTTCTTCGTGCATCTTCGTGAGTTCTCGGCACACCGCGGCCGCTCGGTCGGCGCCCAGCACGTCGCGCGCGTCCGCCAACGATTCGGCAATGCGGTGAGGCGACTCGAAGAAGACCATGGTGCGCGTCTCGCGAGCGACATCACCGAGCAGTGCACGCCGGTCCGACGACTTACGCGGCAAGAATCCGTCAAAGGCAAATCGATCCGTGGGCAAACCCGATAGCGCAAGTGCCATGAGAACGGCACTCGGTCCCGGTAGGGCCGTCACAACAACGTCGGCCGCAATGGCCGCAACGACAACCCGGAATCCCGGGTCGCTGACGGTGGGCATTCCTGCGTCGGTCAGCACGAGCACGTCGGTCTCGCGTGCCCGCTCAATGATTCGGCCCGCGACCTCGATTTCGTTGTGCTCGTGCATGGCAATCAATTGGGGCCGATGACTCATTCCCAGGGCTGACAGCAGGTGCGCCGTCGTGCGGGTGTCTTCACACGCGATGACCTCAACCGTCTCGAGTGCCGCCCGCAGCCGCTCGCTCACGTCGCCCAGATTGCCAATCGGCGTCGCTCCCAGAATCAACACGCTCTCAGTCTGGCAGTCGATCACACGCGCGCAGCCCGTTTTCAGCGAATGCCTCGCTAGGCTTTCGGGCGTGACACAAACCGCACCGCTGCACGCGCATGACGAGCGTTTCGGCTCACGCCTCGACGACTGGTGGGGCCGCGTTCTGAGCACACCCGCCCGCCTGACCGCCTGGT
>WLNS01000029.1 GCA_009699665.1 Actinomycetota bacterium | reverse complement strand
TCCCGTCGAGGTGCCCGGTTCATCGGCCTCGTCGGGCAGCGACGCGGCTCACCCGTCGTCGCGTCCATACTCGTTGCCGAGCCCTGGCCTCTTAGTGGCGGGCCCGCCCGCCAAGTCGCGCTCAGCCGTCAACGACGATGTGGTCAAGGCCATCACCGATGTGTTGCGACAGTTCGACGTTGCGGCGAAGGTGACCGGTTTCAATCGTGGGCCCACGGTCACTCGGTACGAGATCGAGCTGGGCGACGGTGTCAAGGTTGAGCGGGTAACCGCACTGACAAAAAACTTGTCGTACGCGGTGGCATCCAACGAGGTGCGCATCCTGTCTCCGATTCCGGGCAAGTCGGCCATCGGCGTGGAGATTCCCAATACGGATCGTGAGATCGTCACTCTGGGCGATGTGCTGCGTTCGCCGGCATCTAAAAAGAGTAGTCACCCCATGACGATCGCCATGGGCAAAGATGTCGAGGGTGGCTTTGTCGTTGCCAACTTGGCAAAAATGCCGCACCTCTTGGTCGCGGGCTCGACCGGATCGGGCAAGTCGAGTTTCATCAACTCGATGATCACCAGCATTCTGATGCGCGCCACTCCCGGTGAGGTGCGCCTCGTGTTGATCGACCCCAAGCGCGTCGAGCTCGCCCCCTATGCCGGCGTGCCTCATCTCATTACGCCCATCATCACGAATCCCAAGAAGGCAGCCGAGGCTCTGCAGTGGGTCGTCAAAGAGATGGACATGCGCTACGACGACCTGGCGAGTTATGGCTTTCGCCACGTCGATGCCTATAACGAAGCAGTCTCTGACGGTTCACTGAAGGCACCGACGGGCAGCGAGCGCGTGCTGCGCCCCTATCCGTATTTGCTCGTCGTCGTCGATGAGCTGGCCGATCTTATGATGGTTGCTCCCCGCGATGTCGAAGATTCGGTGGCTCGCATTACCCAGCTCGCACGTGCCGCCGGTATTCACCTCGTGATTGCCACGCAGCGCCCCAGCGTCGATGTGGTCACCGGCCTCATCAAAGCGAATGTGCCTAGCCGATTAGCTTTTGCCGTCGCTTCGGTGACCGACTCGCGTGTGATCCTCGATCAGCCCGGTGCCGACAAACTGGTCGGGCAGGGCGATGCCCTGTTCCTCCCGCAGGGCACGAGCAAGCCGATTCGAGTTCAGGGCGCCTGGGTGTCAGAAGATGAAATTCAACAGGTCGTGGCGCACGTTACTCGGCAGGCACAGCCCGAATACCGCCAAGATGTCGCTCAGGCTGCCGAACGCAAAGAAATCGATGCCGATATCGGTGGCGACCTCGATCTGCTCTTGCAGGCCTGCGAGCTCGTGGTATCGACTCAGTTCGGGTCGACGTCGATGCTGCAGCGCAAGTTGCGTGTGGGATTTGCCAAAGCGGGCCGTCTGATGGATCTTCTCGAATCGCGCGAGATCGTCGGGCCCTCCGAGGGGTCAAAGGCCCGCGAGGTTTACGTTTCACAAGAACAGCTGCCGGCCGTTCTGGCCAAACTCCGCGGCGATGTGCCGTCCGCTCCCGTCGACGCTTCGGTGAGGCAGGCACCCGCCACGGCGCCCCCAACGGCCACCCCAACGTCGACGGCTGCTCCGACCGCAGAGCTGCCCCGCCCGGTGCGGGCGTCGAGTCACGTCAACACGTCAGACGTGGGCCTGCCGGGAATGGCTGATGTCACGGGTGAAATTTATGAGGGACGCGAGCTCGTTGTTCCCGAAGCCGATGAAGACGCCTGGGGATTGACGGGTCGCGACTAGTGGGAACGCCGGTGTCGAACTGGAACGCGCCGAATATCATCACGGTCGTTCGCATGCTTTTTGCGCCCGTTTTTGTCTGGTTGCTCCTGGTCAGCAGCGACCAGCCCTCTGACGCGGGGCGGTGGATTGCCACCGCGCTGTTCGTTGTGGGAATGGCCACCGACGGCATTGATGGCTATATCGCCCGCCGGTACAACATGGTCACCGATCTCGGAAAAATACTTGACCCGATAGCCGACAAGGTGCTCACCGGCGCGGCCCTGGTGGCACTCTCGATCATTGCTGAGCTGCCCTGGTGGGTGACGATTGTCATTCTTATTCGCGAAGTGGGCATCACGGTTTTCCGCATGGCTGTTCTGTCAGACCAGGTTATTCCGGCTTCACGCGGAGGCAAGATCAAAACTGTAGCGCAGTTCGTGGCGATTACCAGCGCGCTCTTGCCCCTGAGCGCGATCTGGGGCCAACCCATGAACATCATCAACACGGTTCTGATGTCGGTCGTCGTCGCCCTGACGTTGGTAACCGGGGTCGACTACCTGGTAGACGGGATTCGGCAACAGCGTGCACTGCGGGGGACGAAATGACCGACCAGCCCGACGCCGTTCATCGACTCGTTGCCGAACTCGTCGATAAGAAGCTCACGGTGTCTGTGGCCGAGTCCCTGACCGGCGGACTCATCATGGCCGCACTGACCAGTGTCGCGGGAGTCTCGCGAGTTTTTCGGGGTGGGGTCGTCGCCTACGCCACTGATACGAAGCACTCGCTGTTGGGCGTTGATGCGAATCTCTTAGAGACGTCGGGAGCGGTCGATCCGGATGTTGCCGAGCAGATGGCGATCGGGGTGCGCGAAAAGTTCGACGCGTCATTCGGATTGTCATCGACGGGCGTGGCGGGACCCGACGATCAAGACGGCAAGTCGCCCGGCCTGGTATTTGTTGCCGTGAGTGCGCCTTTTGGCTGCTGGCATCGTGAATTGCTGTTAGAGGGAGACCGCAGTGCTGTTCGCACCCGGGCCGGCATTGCCGCCCTGGAACTGCTCGCCGACGTTCTTGCTCGGTTATAGCGCTCGGCGTCCCTGTTCGCTCACGATCAGAAAATTTCGAGCCACCCGGGGAATATGTCACACGGATGTAACGTTGATACGCATAGGCTCACATCTGAATCTCAGTCATGTGGTTTAGGTTTGTGTCATTGGTTCTTAGTAACGTGGGAACTGCGAGAATATCTGTGAGACAGAGGGAGGTCACCATGGTTTTGGTTCGTCAAGAAATCGGCGACGTGCTTCGTGATGTTCGTCTGCAGAAGGGGCACACCCTTCGTCAGGTCGCGAGCAAGGCGAGCGTCGCATTGGGTTACCTCAGCGAAGTAGAGCGCGGTCAAAAAGAAGCATCGTCTGAGATTCTGTCGGCAATTGCTGACGCGCTTGAAGTGCCCGTATCGGGCATCCTTATTGAAGCCGGATCTCGTTTGGCATCCTTTGAGGGCATGACGGCTGTTCGGGTTCCCGACACCGTCCCCGACGAGCTCGTCGACGACTTCGCGTCTCTGCGCTAGCCACCCTCGCTTTCGTGCGGCGCTCCGAATTCTGGTTCGCGGTAGGCCGTGAGTTCGGTGATACCTATGGGGGCATCCTGGCGAAAGACATGGTCATTGCCGAACTGGGCGACACCACGGCCGCCGAGGCCCTCGCGAGGGGCATGTCACCGCGAACGGTGTGGCTCGCCCTGTGTCGGGCCGCCGAAGTGCCGCCCGAGAGATGGCACGGAGCCGGGCTGCCAGAGCCCAAACGCGACGTCACATAACCCGTCGACACGCCGAAAACGTATTCGAACATATATTCGAAACAGGCTAGTCTCCTACACATGTCCCGTTGTGTTCTGAGCGTCCACGCCATCGTGCCGACAGCGTCTGTTGTCCGAGGTCGCGCGTACCGTAACTCAGGTCACACCGAGGCATCCGCCTTGTCGGTAGCACTGCGCAGCGCCCGTCCCGCCTCGTCATCTTGCAGATGCCCAGGCCGGTCGGTAGCGAAGCGGTAGCCCGACAGCCGATAGGCGAATCCACCTCACTACACAGAACAGGAGACGGCCATGGCATCACCAGCAGACCGTGAAAAAGCACTAGAAACAGCCCTCGCCCAGATCGATCGTCAATTTGGCAAGGGGTCAGTAATGCGCCTTGGCAGCGATGAACGAGCTCCGGTTGAGGTGATTCCCACGGGGTCCATCGCGCTCGACGTTGCGCTCGGCATCGGCGGACTACCGCGCGGACGCATCGTCGAAATCTACGGACCAGAATCGTCCGGCAAGACCACGCTGACGTTGCACGTCATCGCAAACGCGCAGCGCGCCGGCGGCATCGCAGCCTTTATTGATGCCGAACATGCGCTCGACCCTGAATACGCTCGCAAGCTCGGCGTCGATATCGATGCACTTCTGGTGTCACAGCCAGATACCGGTGAGCAGGCCCTAGAAATTGCCGATATGTTGGTGCGCTCCGGTTCCATCGACCTCATTGTCATCGACTCGGTTGCGGCCCTTGTGCCGCGAGCCGAAATTGAGGGCGAAATGGGCGACACGCACGTTGGTCTGCAGGCTCGCCTGATGTCACAGGCACTGCGCAAGCTCACGGGCGGACTCAACTCCACAAACACAACGATGGTTTTCATCAATCAGTTGCGTGAGAAGATCGGTGTTTTCTTCGGTAGCCCCGAGACAACATCGGGCGGTAAAGCGCTCAAGTTTTACGCCTCGGTGCGACTCGACATCAGGCGCATCGAGACGCTCAAAGACGGTGCTGATGCGGTGGGCAACCGCACCCGTGTGAAGGTGGTCAAGAACAAGATGGCCCCGCCCTTCAAGCAGGCCGAGTTCGACATCCTTTACGGCACGGGAATTTCGCGCGAGGGCAGCCTGCTCGACTTCGGTGTCGACCAGGGTATCGTCAAGAAGTCCGGTGCCTGGTACACCTACGAAAGTGAGCAACTCGGGCAGGGCAAAGAGAATTCACGTAATTTCTTGCTCGACAATCCCGCGATGGCAGACGAGATTGAACAGAAGATTCTCGCGAAAATGGGTGTTGGGGCAGCCGAAGACGACCAGACCGAGAGTGACCTTCCCGCGGCAGGCAAGGCGGGCAAAGCGACAGCAGCGAAATCTGCAGACGTCGAGGGAGACGCAGCCCTGACTTCAGAAGACGCCGTCGTCGAGGTTACCCCACAAGAAGCAACCCCCGTGGCGCAGAGTGCATAAATGAGTAACGTCACTTACCTGCCGTGGGTCGAGCCAGAAAACGGCTTGACCACGGCAGGTAGCGCGCGGGTCGACGTGAACGAGGTCATTGATCTACCCCACGGAAACGATTCGTCGATGGGCGACGTGGTCCCTGTCGACGTGGTCCCTGTCGCCGTTGCTCCTGTGGACGGGGCCGAGATCGACGGCGAAGACGTTGACGGTGACGAGGTTGATGTGGCCGACCTTGACGGGGCCCTGCTCAGGGCCCTGACTCGTCGCGATCTCTCCGAACGCGAGGTCCGAGCTTGGCTTATTGCTCGGGGCGTGCCTGAGAATGACGCGCACGGCTGGCTCGATCGCCTCCACCGGCTGGGTTATGTCGATGACGCACGCATGGCCGCCCATCTTGTTGATCGACTCGTTTCGCGCGGGGGAATGAGCAAGTCTGCCATCTCACGCAAACTAACCGAACGCGGCATCGACCGTCAGACGGCGGCACTCGCAACCCAAGGCCTCGATGATGAGTCAGAAGAAAGCTTGGCCATCGAGCTGGCATCTGCGCGCGCGGCGCGCATGCACAGTCTTGATCCCGAGGTGGCACGACGAAGGTTGAGCGGTTTTCTGGCCCGACGCGGTTTTCCCTCTTCGGTCATCCGCGAGGCGGTCCACCGCGCACTCAACATTCAGAGTTAGTATGTCGCCATGGACTCTCCCACCGGCTCGCGTAAGGAGCGATGGTGATGTCAGACAACACAGGCCCGCAGTATCACCGCGGTGGCAGAAGTGCCCCGGATCCCCGCAGGGACTCGCAACGCTATCCGACGGCAAATCCATATCCTGATAACGGCATGCAACAGCAAAACGGCGAATACGCACAGACGGGCCAATATCCGCAAACAGATGCGTATCCTCCCGGTTCTCCACTTTCGGCAGCGACGGACCCCGCAGGCTTTATTCCCCAAGTGACGCAGCGTCCCGACGATCCCTACGACCGTGCCTCCGCTCAGCGGGGCGGCCCCGCCACGGGTTCATATCAACGCGGCGGCGAAAATTATGGTTATGACTATCGGTACGCGAATGGCGAGCTGGGCGATGATTATCCGCGGGCCAATGCCACCGGTTGGTTCGCGCTGGTGCTCAGCATCCTGGCCGTTGCTCTCACCTGGGATAAGTTCGGCGCGTTCATCGCACTCGGCATCTTCTTTTTCTCATTCTTATGTGCTCAGATTGCCCTCACGAAACGCGGACAACGCAAATGGCAGGCATGGATCGCCGTCTGGTTTAGCGCCCTCGGCGGTCTTGTGGCCTTGCTGAGCGTGGCCATTTCGCTGGTCGGGCTCATGGGGGGAATCCACTACGCCGGCGGCAAATCACTGATGGGTGTGGTTGACCTACCTCCGATTAAAGTTTCGAGCATCACTGACGTCGGTGTCACCTTCCCCAAGAGCGGGCTGGACTCCATCACCATCGGTTAGTTGCCCAAGCAAAGTGGTATGAGTCAGGCCGTTGCCTTTCCGGCCCGTCGCACCCACGGTCCGTAGCAGTGCCACGTCGGGCGTTCGCATCGCGCACCGGTGAGGCACTCGTAGACTTAAGCACAGAATGACAACCACGACCGAGCAACCCACCCACATCGCCCCGAGCGTAGCCTCGCGCGACGAGGGTGGTCGTGTGCGCACATATGAAGTGCGCACGTTTGGCTGCCAGATGAACGTTCATGATTCGGAACGCATGGCGGGCGCGCTCGAAGCAGCCGGATATCAACCGTTTGTGCCGTCAGACCCGTCGGGGGCTCTCGTCGCAGCCGACCCAGATTTTATTCGTCCCGCGCATGACTACGCTGATGTCGTCGTGA
The DNA here is from genome assembly GCA_009699665.1 of Actinomycetota bacterium. Classification (GTDB taxonomy): domain Bacteria; phylum Actinomycetota; class Actinomycetes; order Actinomycetales; family Microbacteriaceae; genus UBA963. Next base: position 6,406 of record WLNS01000029.1, on the reverse strand, counting down.
TCAACACGTGCGCCGTTCGCGAAAACGCAGACAACAAGCTTTACGGCAACCTGGGTTACCTGGCGAGTGTCAAGAGAAAACATCCCGGCATGCAAATTGCGGTCGGGGGCTGTCTGGCGCAGAAAGATCAGGGCGTAATTCTTGATCGAGCCCCGTGGGTTGACGTTGTTTTCGGCACACACAATATGGGTTCGTTGCCGCAACTGCTTGAGCGGTCGCGTCACAATGACGAAGCGCAGGTTGAAATCCTTGAGTCGCTCGAGACCTTTCCGTCGACGCTTCCCGCCAAGCGCGACTCAACGTTTTCTGGCTGGGTTTCGATCTCGGTGGGCTGCAACAATACCTGCACCTTTTGCATTGTTCCCGCGCTTCGGGGCAAAGAAAAGGATCGTCGCCCCGGGGCCGTGCTGGCCGAGATCGAAGCATTGGTGGCGGACGGTGCTGTCGAAGTGACGCTACTCGGCCAAAACGTCAACACCTATGGTGTCGAGTTCGGTGATCGTCACGCCTTCGGCAAACTCTTACGGGCCGCGGGAACGATTGACGGTCTCGAGCGCATCAGGTTTACCAGCCCACATCCGGCAGCTTTTACTGACGATGTGATTGCGGCAATGGCCGAAACACCGAGCGTGATGCCGCAGTTGCACATGCCCCTGCAGTCGGGATCAGATCGAATCCTCAAAGAGATGAAGCGCAGTTATCGAAGCGCCAAGTTTTTGGGAATTCTGGATCGGGTTCGAGCGGCCATGCCGCATGCTGCTATCAGCACGGACATCATTGTCGGCTTTCCGGGAGAGACCGAGGCGGATTTTGAAGAGACCCTGAGGGTGGTTCGCGAAGCAAGATTTGCCATGGCTTTTACCTTCCAGTACTCGCCGCGTCCGGGCACTCCGGCCGCAGGTATGGCTGATCAGGTGCCCAAGGCCGTCGTACAGGAACGTTTCGAGCGACTCGTCAGCCTGCAGAACGAGATTTGCTTTCAAGAAAATATGGCTCTCGTGGGCCATGCGGCCGAGGTGCTCGTCGCATCCAGCGAGGGCAGAAAAGACGCGAACACCCACCGTTTGAGTGGTCGGGCCGCCGACATGAGGCTCGTGCACTTCTCGTGGCCGGCCGGCGAGCAGCTACCGCGCCCCGGTGACATGGTTACCGTGACCGTCAGCGATGCGGCCCCGTTTCATCTGCTGGCAGACCATCCCGAGAACCTTTCGTGGCCTACGCGTCGAACGCGAGCCGGCGATGCCTGGGATCGCGCACAGGCGGCGGCGTGCGGAACTCCCGTTGTTTCGCCTCCGTCGGTGTCACCCACCGGAGGCGTTGCCGTTTCTCTGGGCATGCCCACACGCTCGGCATGAGGAAGGGCATGACGACCCCTCCGTCACCCGGTAAGGCAACACCGCAAGCGCGGGGTACTCCACTTGTTGCCATTGTGGGGGCAACCGGCACAGGCAAGACCTCCCTCTCGCTCGTCCTCGCGCAAACATTGGCGAAAGCGGGTTATGGGGTTGAGATTGTCAACGCTGATGCCATGCAGATTTATCGCGGAATGGACATCGGAACCGCGAAACTGCCCGAATCGCAGCGCGAAGGTATCCCGCACCATCTCATCGATGTGTGTGACGTCACCGAAGAAGCGAGTGTCTCGTGGTATCAAACTGAGGCCCGCGCGTGCATCCGTGACATTGTGGACCGTGGCAACGTCCCGGTTCTTGTCGGCGGGTCCGGGCTCTATATTTCCGCAGTGCTTTTTGATTTTGATTTTCCGGTTCGCAATGACGAGGTCCGCGCGCGGTTGGAGAGCGAAGCGCGTGACCTGGGCTCGGCCGCCATGTTCGAGCGTCTCCGGGCCGTCGCTCCCGAAACGGCGTCACGCATTGACGCGCGAAACGAAAGGCGTGTTATTCGAGCCCTGGAGGTTGTCGAGCTCGGTGCGAATGTGAGCGACCTCGGACGACTCGCACCGCAAAGCCCACCGCCCGCGCAGGCCTGGCTGGGACATGAAACCCTGCTGTGTCACGTGGAGCGCGAAGAACTGGTGGGGCTTCTTGACAAGCGCGTCGACGACATGTGGGCAAACGGATTTCTTGACGAGGTGGGCAATTTGATTCCTCGGGGGATTGAGCGAGGGGTCACGGCGGGACGCGCCATCGGTTACGCCCAGGCGCTGGCGCAACTGCGTGGCGAGTCGACCGAAGCCGAAGCCGTCGCTCTCACGAAGAATCTGACGCGGCGATATGCTCGACGCCAGGTGAGCTGGTTCAAGCGCTACGAGACCGTGCATTTGGTGAGTGGGGGTTCCGGATCTGCCGACGCGGCGGTGCGGAGCGTGCTCGATCGCGTCTCGGCCACGCGTGCGCCTTAGGCTTGAGTCATGGCGCGCGCTTTGCACTTCACCAAGGGTCATGGAACGGGCAATGATTTCGTATTGTTCGCCGACCCTGACGGCGATTCTCCGCTCACGCCGACACAGGTGGCGAATCTGTGTGATCGGCACAGGGGTGTAGGAGCAGACGGTCTGATTCGCGCGGTGCGCTCCGAAAAACTCAATCGGACAACAGTGGGTCGCACGGGCAAGGTCACGCGCACTGCTGACCCCGCGGGAAAGGCGGCGTTGCGCGAGGATGCCGATGCTGAGTGGTTCATGGACTACTGGAATGCCGATGGTTCCGTTGCCGAGATGTGCGGCAACGGCATCCGCGTTTTTGCGGCCTTTTTAGTGGCTTCAGGCCTTATTGAGTGGGAAGGCGGCCAGGCGTTGGCCATCGGCACGCGAGGGGGCGTTCGCGACGTGCAACGTTCCACGTCTGGTTTTTCGGTGGACCTGGGGCGTTGGCGTTTTGGTCCGACCGAACCGACGGTGACCGTCGCGGGGCTTCACGTGCCGCGCCCCGGACTTTCCATCGAGGTCGGCAATCCTCATGCCGTGGTCGTCGTGGCGAGTGAGGACGAGCTGGCCTCCGCTGACCTTTCTGTCGCACCTATCGTCGATCCGGTGCCCGAGGCCGGAATAAATGTTGAGTTGGTGCTTCCGGCCGAGCCGTTGGTTCATGACGCTGTTGGCCGGATTCGCATGCGCGTGCACGAGCGCGGCAGTGGCGAAACACTGAGCTGTGGCACGGGGGTTGCAGCGGCGGCACTCGCTACCCGGCATTTCATGGGCGCCGGCGCGCCGAACAACTGGCGAGTTGACGTTCCCGGCGGAACCCTGCAGGTGCGCATGTTCGCCGCGGAAGACGGCGAGCACGTCGCGCTCTCCGGACCCGCCGAACTTACCTTTACCGGCACAGCAGAGCTCGCAGACTAGCGACGCGCTGACATCTCGGTCGGGCCTTCAGGGGTGGCGATGATACGGACGAGTGCGTCGAGTCTGTCTCCCCGCACATCACGCGAGGGCTAGTACCAGTAGTCCTTGTTCTTTTTGAACATGATCCGAACGAGCGTCGATTCGTGCCGTTGCCAGCGCCGGAATCTCTTCGAGAGCGGATACTCGAGCACCGGCAGGTAGAGGTTCGTCTCGCGCGCAAACCCCGTCTTGAACTGAAACAGTCCCCGCATGCCGCCCTCGTTGGGGTTTTCGGGATCCGGAATGTTTCCCAGGTCGTAGTGGGCATAGCCATCGGCGATCAGGTCGCGCATGATCTTCCAATGCAGTTCGCGCGCGGCGTGTGAGTTGTTGTCCGAACGAAGCGACCCGCCGTCTTTGTACCACGCGTTTGTGCCGAAGGTGAAGACAAAGGCTGCGGCTACGATTCGGCCGTCGATGTAGGCAAAGTAGAGTCGACCTTCGTCACGTGCATCAAACGCGCGCCAGGTGCGTTCGAGGTAGGCGCGCGATCGAAAGAACGCCCCCGATCGATCCTGCGTTTCACCGATCAGCATGACGAGCGTGTCGATGTTCTCGGTCGTTAGCGGCACGCGTTGGGCCGTGACGCCATTCTTCTTCACCGCCGCGTTGACGTCGGTGCGTGCTCGAGACTTGAACGACATCCACACGTCATCCTCTGATCCCGCCAGAGAGACCGTGACACCGTGCCGGTACTGTGATGTGGCACCAACGCTCCAGCCCGCGGCGACAAAAGCGGCCACGAGGTCATCGTCGTGCGCTTGGTAGGGCTCGAGCTTGAAGGCCGCGACTCGGCGGTCCGCCGTCGAGAGTGCGAGTTCGGTGAGGGAGGGGATCGAGCGACGGGTCAGGCCGGAGACGCGCGGAGCGTGCACGACGCCACCCACGAGGGGCGCGTGGCGCCGAAAGGTCTGCACAGCGGGTCGTGCACCGCGCGGAGGGGCACTGTGCTGTTCGGGTTGCCATCCGTCGGGCGATTTGATGTCGGACCACGCCTCGGACTGCATGAAGTGCGGGTCGGGCTGCGAGGCGAGCACCTGGGCATTCCATGCGTCCGGTTGTTTACTCACCGTGACTCGTTCCTGCGCTTCCATGTGTCAAGTATGCCGACAGTCGGTGCGGCGCAGCGCCAGGCGCGAGGCATTCCACGCACCTTCGTTAGCCCGAGAGGCTACGTCCAATGTGCATCAGGTGAAAACCGCGCGACTGGGTGATGCGATCGACGTTTCGTCGACCAGAAAACTCTGTCTTCAGCCAGGTGAGCAGTGAGGGCGCACCCAGGTGTTTTGCGACGACCAGCAGCGCGTCTCCCGTGGGTGTCAGTCGCGCCAGCCAGGTGCTGAGAATCTCGTGCAGCGCGACTTTTCCGATGCGAATGGGTGGGTTGCTCCACACCACATCAAACGAAATGTCCGAGGGAACCTCTGCGGGCGACGCCACGATGACATTGGTGAGTCCCAGGTGTGCCGCGTTTCGGGCCGTAAGTTCTCGCGAGCGCTCGTTGATGTCGATGGCCCAGACGGTCGCCCCGGGAGACAAGAGTGCCATGGCCAGGGCCAGCGGTCCCCAGCCACAGCCCAGGTCGAGAAATGTTCCGGTGTCGGGAAGGTCGTGGCCTTCGCTCAGCAGAACCTGCGTTCCCTGGTCGATGTGTTCGGGTGAGAAAACGCCGGGACCGGTGAAAACGTCGACACTGTGCCCCGCCAGGCGAACCGAGATAGATCGGGGTGTGAACGCACTGCTCGGCTGTTCGGTGAAATAGTGCTCACCTCCCGATTCCCTCACCGGTTCTTTCCTAGTTAGGCTGCGCTACCGACCACGGTCCGCCCGACAGAACGGCGATGACGCCGGGAACGCCGTTGAGAGCAAACGATTGGTTGGGCACCTGTCCGCCCGTATTCGGCACCAGAACCTGGAACAGCTGATTCTGGTAGTAGTACGTCATGCCGAAGTGGCCGCCGATTAGTCCGTAGTTTGCGATCAGCGTGTTGTTCTTCGGCGCGGGGATGAGAATAACCTTGTCACCCGAGTAGTCGCCAAAGCCCATCGGGGCAGCGCTGACGGGAGCTATTTCGACAGCCCAGTTTCCGCTTGACGACACCTGCACGGTGGTGGGCACAGAATCGCTCGAAATCTCTGGGGCGGCAAGACCGTAACCGACCGTGCCGGCATAGTCACCCTGAAGATCGATCAGCGGGTCACCCATTTCGTCTCCGTTTTGGTCGAAGACCTGAACGATGAAGTCTGAATCGTCGGCCGCGTTGTTGGTGAAGGTCAGAATGCCGCCTTTGATTTTTCCGCCGAGCAACTGTGGCAGGCGAACGACGGCGTCACCGGTGTGTGACCAGGCGAGTGTGGCGAACGTGCCATAGGTCTGATCTGCCCATGCCTGCGCGGGGTTCGCGCTCGGGCTGGGGCTCGGGCTTCCCGAACCGCTGGGGCTGGGCTTCGCCGTGGGCGAAGGTGTGGGGCTCAGAGTGGGTGTCACCGTGGGGGTCGCCGTGCCTGTCTTCGTGGGCGATGGTGTCGGCGACACGGTTGGCGTGGGGTTGGGACCGACTTGATTCGACGTAAAGATAATGGCGATGATGATGGCGGCGATGGCCACGATGGCAACAATCGCAACGACAATCCAAGCGGTCCGGGCAGACTTTTTGCGTCCGATTGGCCGGGGGGTGTATGACACGATTTTCCTCCACAGATATGCGGCACACGATCACATCGTCGGTGCGCGCCTTGGAAAGTCTAAACCACTTGCGTCAGAATGCCATTTTTGCCCACGTGCAACCCCCTGTTTTCGGCACTAGCCTTATCGCAGGATGGCTAATCGCGAACATGACGAACTGATCGATCGCATTCTTTCGCGCGCGCCGACGCAAGCCCTCGCGGGACAGGCGACCGCGCTTTTTTCGGGCGATGAGGCAGTGTCGTCGAGCGACGGTGACCAGTTCGATCGCGCTGATCGAGTCTCGCTCACCCGGGTGGCGGGGTTGTCGACCGAACTTGAGGATGTCACCGAGGTTGAGTATCGACAGCTGCGCCTCGAAAAGGCGGTGCTGATTG
>WLNS01000028.1 GCA_009699665.1 Actinomycetota bacterium | reverse complement strand
CCTGCGGCGAGATGTCTCAGCAGGTCAATGCCGCGGGCGATACTGTGCTGACGTTTGGGGCGACGGGCCTGATGCCCTACGAAAACCTCAGCCTGGCGGTGGGTTTTGATGCGGCAACGTTTGTGATGCCAACGACGAGTCTCTTTTCTGATCCCGCCGGCTGGTTCTTCCTGCTCAGTGCTCTGCTGTTTTATGCCGCAATCGTGCTGAGTATTGTTTTGCGCGTGACGCGCTGGCGCAACCATCGCGGTCGCGGCATCATCATCGCCGAGTACGCGGCCGATCCAGACATGACTCCTCTCGTCGCGGCCAACATCATGAAGAAGCCACGCCGGGCCGTTGCGGCGGCACTCGTCGATCTCGCTGTCCGGGGCCTCATGATGATTAGCCCCGGAGGCGGCGGTTCGGGCAGACGAGAGCAGTTTTTGCTCGAACGGCAGAAGACCTCGAGCCTGGCCGCGGCAGACGCAAACTTTGTGAACGCCTTCTTTGGTGAAGGAGGCACAGCTTTCGACCCGGTCAGCACGACAACGGCCGATTCGGCACGGGGATCGCGCCTTGCGGCACTTCGCCGGACTGTCGGTCGTGACATGCTGACGAGCGGATTGCGTGAGCGCAAAGGCTCGGGCATGCGTCGGATTATGGGTGCGGTGATTATCTTTACGTTGGTTGCTTTGTGGTGGACGGGGCTCTCGGTTTCTGATGCTGGACTCGGCGGCGATTTCACGTCGTGGGCGCTGGGACTGTCGTGGCTGTTCGTCATTGCCGGCCTTGTTGTTGTGAGGCCGGCGGCTCCCCTGACCGAAAAGGGCGCCCTCGAGCGCGACAAATTGCTCGGCCTTCGTGAATACATTCGCTTGGCTGAGGCCGACCGACTTCGCGTTTTACAGAGCCCGAAGGGCGCCGTTCGCGTGCCGGTGAAGGCGGATAGTGCAAAACAAATGGTCAAGCTAACGGAACGCGTGTTGCCGTATGCCATCCTTTTCGGCCTCGAACGGGAGTGGGCCGATGTCTTGGCGAAGACATACGATCAGGCCAATACCTCACCGACGTGGTACAGCGGCAACGACGCCTTCGCGGCCCTGGTGTTTAGTCAATCGGTGGTGAGCCTCTCGTCGTCTGTCGCGACGTCGTGGGCGTCGAGCAATTCCAGCTCGTCGTTCGGCGGTTCGGGCGGCGGCGGATTCTCAGGCGGTGGCGGCGGTGGTGGCGGTGGCGGCGGGGTCTAGTCGGGGCCGCCAGCGGCTGTCTAGGCTTTCGGAAGCCAACTGATCGCGGTGTCCTTGGCCGCATCGTAGGGGCCACCCGATTGTGAAAACTCGATGCCGACGGCTGCCGGTGCATCGGTCGCGGCGGCAGCGGCAAAGCACAACGTGACGGCCGAGCCGGGCTGGTCGATTGCGGCGGGCAACGGGCCCGCGCGACATGCCCTCCAGTCGACTATGGTGAGCTGTTGCACGACGATGTTGTCGCTCGTCACGCCAAAAATCACGGGATCAAGCATGACACCGCTGAGCGGGTCACCGGCAACTTTTGTGACAGTTATCGGAAGGTAAAAGACGTTCATGCCCGTGAGCTGCGGCGTAACTTTTCGCAGTATTTTGAGGTCAGCATCCGAGGCCTGTGTGGGAGTTCCCGCAGTGAGTGAGATGAGCGCGGATAATCCTTTGCCGAGGGCGAGCTCGACTTGACCCGCTTCGCCCAGCACGAGTTTTGTCGCCGGCGGTGTTACCGAAACGGGCAACGCGGGGGCGGTCGCCTGGGCCCACGCCTCGCTGGGCAGAATTTGGGGAGTCACGGTCGGGGTGGGCGTGGGCAGGGGAAGGGGAATCTCTCCATTAATGAGAGTGAGGCCACCGAAAGTGAGGGCTATTCCTACTCCCAGCCCTCCGGCAATAGAGCCAATAATCGCGCCCGGTGATGTGCGTCGTCGACGCGCAGAGTCAGTCATCGATTACGCTCCATAAACATCGTTGAGAGTGACGGCCATCAGGTTGCGGTCTTCGAGAATTCGCAACAATTGCGGGTAGAGAGTGGTCACCGGCCAGGCGTTTGCGTGGCCGAGCACAATATTGTCGGCCTTCATGTAGCGGTCGGCGAATTGCATCAGCGTGGGCGGAGGGATTTCTCCGGAATCAGACAGGGTGGCATTCCAGAGCACGGGAACGGTGTATCCGACACCAGCCGCGGCGGCCGCTACCCGGTCGTCATAGAAACCAAAGGGTGGTCGAAAATAGGGTTTGGCATCAACGCCGAAAAGGCCGCGAATAATTTCGTGGTTCTCCATGAGGTCAGCCTGAATTTGGCCATCCGAGAGATTGAGCAGGTTGGAGTGCATGTGGGTGTGATTGGCCATTTGCACCTGCCCGGACTCAACCAGGGGTCGCAGGATGGGTGCCGCATTAGCCCAACTTTCAGCTTTTCCGCACACAAAGAACGACATGCGGATGCCAGAGTCGCGAACGAATTCGGCATACGCGACCGTGACATCGGAGTTGAACCCGTCGTCGACGGTCCACGCAACGATGTCTTTACTTCCTTCGGGCAATCCGTAGATGGGTCCGCTGGGAACACCTTGGCGAACTATTCTGCCGGCATCAAAGGGGATGACTTGCGGTCCGGGCGCGGTGACGGGAAGCGGGCCCAAGCTCGCCTGCGGAAGCGCCGTTGCGGCGAGGTCACTTGGTGACAGGCGCGCGCAACCACACAACAGCGCCGTCGCGCCCAAACCGACGGCGCTCGAAATAAAGGTGCGCCGGTCCATCCGAAAAGGCTAGCCCGGTTCTCGCCGCCGGTAAACCCCCCGCTGGTCACGTAATCTGCTGTTATGAGTGATCTGAACGAGGTAGGCGAGCGCGACGGCTGGCGCTGCTGGCTGTGCGATGCGCCGGTTGACCCCAGCGCATCGGTGAATGCCGACCAAGGGCCGAGCGTCGATTCGTATGCCACGGCCAGAGCCAAGAAGGGCGAGCGAGCCGTTGAGCGTTTGGCGCACCGGGCGTGCAACACCCAGCGGGGCAAAACTGCTCCCGTGGTGCCGTGGGCGCCCGACCTGTTTGTGGTTGACCCGGCGCCGATTGTGGCCGTCGTCGAACGTCTCGCGCGCAAGGGTGGCCGCGAGGTGGTTGCCCGGTGTCCGGATGCGCAAGATGCCCAACGGGCCGCCGACTGGCTGCTGGATCGCCTCTCGCGATATGCACCCGACGTTTCGTTTGCCGTTGAGGCACAGCCGGGGGGCGGTCAGTTTATGTTGGTCCTGCGCGCCGAGAGGCCCTAACCGTGACGAGTGCCCGTGACCCGCAAGCAACGAACGTGCCCGAACGCAATAGCTGGTTCGTCATCACGGGGGGTCCGAGTTCGGGAAAGACCACCGTCATTAACCGACTCCACAAGATGGGAATGCGGGTGGTACCTGAGCAGGCGCGAGCAATTCTCGACGAGGAAATGGTTGCGGGACGGTCCGCAGATGACATTCGGGCCGATGGCGAATGGTTTCAACAGCAGATTCTTGAGCGTCAGCTGGCTCGGGAGTCAGAGCTCGAGCAGGGCGAAACCGTGTTTTTTGATCGCGGAGTTCCCGACGGCTTGGCGTACGAGCGATTCTTAAACCTCATCGTTGACCCCGCGCTCGCCGCCGCCGCACGCCGCGCGTCCTATCGACGCGTGTTCGTTCTCGACCCGCTTCCGCTGCACGATGACGGTTCTCGCATTGAAGACGACGAGGATCAGCGGGGCATTCACGACGCCATTGTCGCTACCTACGCGGAGCTCGGTTTCGACACGGTGGCCGTTCCCGGGTTGCCCGTCGACGAACGGGTCGCTTTCATTCGCGAACGTCTCTAGTACTCGCCCTTGATCACAAAGAACGATCCGCGGATTTCGCCCGCAAGCGATGACTTCTGCCGGGCGAACTTGAATTTTGTCGCGAGCTCCTCGGGAACCTCCATGCCCTGCGAAAGCTTGAACCCGACCGCGCGTTTTTTGGCATCCGCAACGGTGTACATCACGTTGATGGCGAGGCCGCTTTCATAAAAGACGTAAGACATGCGAATGCCGTCGACCGTGAAGTCAGAAACTTCGAGTGGCCGTGAAGCAATGACAATCTCTCGTTCGGCAAGGATCTGCTGGATGCGCTCAAGAATCTCGGGCGCCTCGCCGACGGGCTGGGTCGCGAAGGCGTGCGTGTACTTCTTCATGAAGTACCGGGCTTCGTTAGCGCGCAGGCCGGCGAGGGCTTCGGCGACGGGTGACGTTTCGAGGCCCACGTTCGAGACGGTGCCAAAATCAACCAGTGTTTGTGGCATCACTCGCTCCTTCGCTCGATATGGCGGTCAGCATAAATAGGCTCACAGCGTCGTACCAGGTCTCGTTCAGCCCCACCCACGCGGCATTGCCTGCTTGCGCGGTACCACGATACTCGATGGCCCCCGCAGTGCCCCAGCGCGAACACCAGAGGGGATAGCCCACGGTGAGGTCCTCGGCCCGCAACCAGTCAGCAAAGGCCTCGACGGTGACAGCACCGGAATCAACGGCTTTGTCCATCATCTGACTGAAGGCGCTGGCGCGCAGATCGGCGTCCCTCAGTTCCAGTCCGTACGACTGTGCACCTGCAAGGTAGCCGGTGGACATCACGTAATAGGTGAGCGCCGTTGCGGTAGCGGTCAGGGTTTCGTCCATTGTGGTGGGCTCAGGGGCGGCCGCGATGTTCTTTTTGAGCTGTGCGATCGACGCGGTCATCGCGTCGTCAGCAAACGTGCCGTCTGCCCGCAGATCGTTTCCGGCGAGTGTGACGTAGTAGTCAACGTTGGCGTCACCGGCCCGCTCGAGCAGGTCGGCGTAGCCGGCCATAAAGGTGCGCACCTTTTCAGACGGGACGCGCGTGCGTGACGGCATGCCCGCGAGCACCGTGAGCGCATCGGGCAGCATGTCGCGAACACCAACCCGTTCTTCAGAAAGGATTCGACCCGCTCTGACAATCGCGTCGGCTGATGTAGAAACGGCGAGATCATCGAGCACGCCTTGATAGGAGGCAATGGCGTAGGTGGCCCATCCCAAGGCTCCGGGCAGGTAAATCACGTCTTCGAGCTGCGATCCAACGTTGGCCACGGCACTATCCCGTGCCGCCGTGGCTTCGGCCAGGGCCGTCTGAACCTCAGTCTGCAGTCGCGTCTTGGCCGCATCGATGCCCTGCGCATCGACCCAGCCTTGGGCTTCGGCCGCCCCGGATGCTCTGGCCAAACGCAGGTAGGCGAAGGCGCCCACTCCGTAGGCACGTGCCCACTCGTTGAGGACAATCTGGGACTGCATCGTGGCCACGCTGCTTGTGGCTAGCTGAAGGGTGTCGGAATCTATGCCGGCGGGAGCTGACGCCACGGCTATGGCGAGTCGAGACGCCATGGCCCGAGTGGTTGATTCGATGGCCGCCTCGGACGAGGCTGACGGTTCGACGGGCACGGGCGGGGCCGCCGCGTAAACCTCTCCCGTGAGTGTCGTGAAGGCCTCAAAGACCGTCCGCACGGGCACGACCGTGATTCCGAGTGACTTCTTGACGTCGGCGACAGTGAATTGGGTCCCAGTTTTCTCATCCATGCCCAGGAACGAACCCTCGGGCACCACGGCTGTTGTGTATCCCGCGGCGGCGGCGGCGGCCAGTTTGGTGGGAACGCCACCGACTTCGCCGATGGATCCGTCGGGCGAGATTGTTCCCGTCATGGTGACGCCGCGAAGCAGTGGCGTCTGGGTGAGATTCGCCAAGATGCCTACGGTCAGAATTCCGCCCGCGGAAGGGCCGTCGATGGGGCCCGTCACCGTGAATCCGAGATCGATGTCTTGCGGATTGCGCGCGCTCAGCAGAGTGGCAACGGCGGCGGCTTGCACGGTCGCTGCGCGCCACTGGGGCCCGGCCCCGGCAGAGTCAATAGAGATCAAGTCAACCGGATTCACGCCATCCTTGTGGGCGAGCACCTTGACCACGGCGGCCTCGATGCCGCCCACTTCGGTGCCGTCGCTTGACGTGCCGGCCCACAGCGCGGGAATGGTCATCGCCGTGCCGCCGTCGATGTTGCGCAGTTTGCCCATGTCGTCGAGAGACATCCCTGACGACGAGCAGGCGGCCGCTGAAACAGCGACCGTGGCGAAAAGCAGTGCGGCAAGTCCGGCGCGCAGGGTGCGGTGGGGCAGGGTTCGGGATGCTGAAGGCACGCGTTCCGCGAACCGTGAATTATTTACCTGCACACACGCTAACTTACTGAAGAATTCCGCTCGTCTCCCTGGGTAAAAGGCTCTCAACCGGATGGTTGGTGACGATGTGCGCCGCTTCACTCCGCGTGCACGTCACCCAGCGCCGGTTTGATTTTTTTCAGGTGCGCCAGAAGTTGCCCGAGCTGCCCATTGAGCATCGAGAAATCGACACCCGGCGCATCGCTCATGGCACTGAGAAATTCGCGCTCCAGAAAATCACCGGATGTTTGAGCCAGCCGAAGTCCCTGCGTTGTCAGCGACACCAATACCCTTTTGGCGTTGCCCGCTTCACGACTTGTGACTACCAGGTCTCGACCGACGAACCATTCGATGCGCTTGCTCACGGCCGCTTTGGTCACGTTCAGTGCTTCGGCAAGGTGTGTGATGTCGAGCGGTTGGCCCTCTGCGAGAACCTGCAGGAACAAAAATTGACTGTAGGTCAGCGAGAACTGAGCGCGCAGAATTCCGTCGGCCTGACTGTTCATCTCGTGCACGAGCCCATTGAGGGTAAAACTGATCCGCTGTTCGGTCACGAGATTAGTCAACTAGTAAACATCCGTCTTGTCGATACGGACCGCGAAACCAGGTGCTGGCTAAGCCAGCTCAACGAGTTCGGCGTAGTCCTTGTTCCAGTGGTCTTCGACGCCGTCGGGCAGAATCAACACGCGCTCGGGGTTAAGGGCCTCCACGGCGCCGGGGTCGTGTGAGACGAGAACGACAGAACCCTTGTAGCTGGCCAGTGCGCCGAGAATTTCCTCGCGCGAGACGGGATCGAGGTTGTTGGTGGGCTCGTCGAGCAGCAGCACGTTTGCGCTCGAGACCACGAGCATGGCCAGCGCCAGGCGCGTCTTTTCGCCTCCCGAGAGCACGCCCGCGGGCTTGAGCACGTCATCCCCGCTGAACAGGAACGACCCCAGCACCTTGCGACACTCGGTCTCGGTCATGTGTGCGGCGGCCGACACCATGTTCTGCAACACCGAATCCTGCACGCGCAGTGTCTCGTGCTCCTGGGCGTAGTAGCCCACCTTGAGGCCATGACCCTCGATGACTTCGCCCGTATCGGGCTGGTCAACGCCGGCCAGGATGCGCAGCAGCGTGGTCTTGCCGGCACCGTTGAAGCCCAGAATCACCACGCGCGAACCGCGGTCAATGGCAAGGTCAACCGCGGTAAAGATCTCGAGTGATCCATAAGACCGCGAGAGGTCGGTGGCCATGAGGGGAGTTTTGCCGCAGGGCGCGGGGTCGGGAAAACGCAGTTTGGCCACCTTGTCGCTTTGGCGCACCTCGTCGAGTCCCGCCAGCAGTGTCTCGGCGCGACGCGCCATCTGTTTGGCCGCCACGGCACCCGAGGCGCGCGCCCCCATCTTGGCCGCCTGGGTCTGCAGTGTCGTGGCTTTCTGTTCGGCGTTGGCGCGCTCGCGCTTGCGGCGCTGCTCATCCTGCTCGCGTTGCTTCTGGTAGTTCTTCCAGTTCATGTTGTAGATGTCGATGACCTGGCGGTTGGCATCCAGATAGAAGACGCGGTTTACGGTCTCACCCACGATCTCCACGTCGTGACTAATCACGATCAGGCCGCCCTGATAACCCTTGAGAAAGTCACGCAGCCAGGTGACCGAGTCGGCGTCGAGGTGGTTCGTCGGTTCGTCGAGCAGCATGGTGTCGGCACCCGAAAACAGGATGCGGGCCAGCTCGATGCGCCGGCGCTGACCACCCGAGAGGGTGTTGAGCGGCTGGTCGAGAATGCGATCGGGCAGCTTGAGGTTTGAGGCAATCGCTGCGGCCTCTGCCTCGGCAGCGTAACCGCCCAGGGCATCGAAGCGATCCGAGAGGGTGCCATATTTGCGCATGGCCTCGGCGGCCACGTCTTCGTCCGGGTCACCCATCAGCAGGCTGTTCTCGGCCATGCCCTTCACCAGTTCACCCAGACCGCGGGCGTTCAGAATGCGTGTTCGCGCGAGTTCTTCGGGATCGCCTGAGCGCGGGTCTTGAGGCAGGTAGCCGATTTCGCCGCCCACTTCGATGGTTCCCCCCGCGGCGACAAGGTCACCGGCGAGCGTCTTGGTGAGTGTCGTCTTGCCGGCGCCGTTGCGGCCGACGAGGCCGATCTTGTCGCCGTTCGAGACGCGAAAAGACACGTCTGACATCAGCACTCGCGCACCCACGCGCAGCTCAAGGTCTTTGACGTTGAGCACGGGCATTGTCCGATTCTGTGGGCGCGCACGGAGGGCCGTGAGTCTGAATAAAGTCGCTACCCCTAGTTTAAGCCGAGCAATACAGTGCTGAGCACCACGTGATGACACGTGCGCCCGCCTATTGCCTTACGCGGTGGTCTGACTCATGATGAGTCCTATGGCACATTACGAAGTAATCAATGTTGGAGCTCCGGACCAGTGGCGCGACTATTTTGGCGGATTCCGCCCGGATACCTCGCGCGACGGCCGCCGTGTGGTCGACCACGAAATGAAGAACCAATACATTGGCTTGACGGTAAACGCCCTCGAACCCGGTGAAGAAGCGGGCTACTGGCACGACCATTCCGACGTCGAAGAGATTTACGTGTTCATCGCGGGACGCGGACAGATGGGCCTCGGCGATGATCTCGTCGAGGTTGAGGCTGGATCCGTGGTGCGTGTTGGTCAGAACGTGATGCGCACGTGGCGCGCTCGCCCGGATAGCCCCGGACAGCTGCGCTGGCTGTGCATTCGCGCGGGAAGCACCGAGCTGCCCGAGTTTCCCAACGATGCCACGCGCGACATGGACCGCGGGATGCTCTGGTAGTTAGCCCTCGGCAGCCGCGGCCCTCGCATGGTGACTAAGGCAGGAGCGACAGGCTGAGCACCTTGAAGTCGGTGTCGAGAGAGCGCTTAATTGTGTAGTTGAGGTCGCTCACGGTCACGTTGCCGCTCTGGTCCTCTCGAAGTCCGTATTCCTGACCGTTGATGCCAATGTACGGCTGGCCGATCCAGGGATTTCCCCACGTAATTGATTCCTGGGGCACGGGGTTGCGGTCGACAAAGGTGATGTAGACCGATTCGTCGCTCATGATGATTCCACCCGCCGAGTCCTGGCAGAATACATCCCCTGATTGCATCGTGACGGAGCTGCTGTCGACTCGAGCTTTCTTGGAGACCACAACCTTTTGGCCGGAGTAGTTGCTGATGCACATGAAGGTGTCGAGATTGGCGGCATTGCGTTCGCCGACGTTTTCTCTTACCGTGCCACACGCGGAGAGCGCCACGCCCAACACGAGGGCGAGAGCGGCTGCCGCAGAAAAACGTCGGAGTCGTTGTGTCGTCATGCCACAACTTTACTTAGTTAGGCCCCTCGGCGTGAAGCCCTGAGAAGACGGCTTTACTCGACCCGCGTCTGCTGCGACTAGAGCCCGTTGTGCCGATACACGTGCACGATGGCGTTGGCGTGCCCGTGACCCATCTCATGCGTGTCTTTGAGGTAGGCGACCTGCGTCATGTGGGTCTCGTCGCGGACGGCGTCGAGCTGTGTCATCCAGTGGTCGATGGGTTTGCCGTACTTCTTCTCAATCGACGGGAAGTAGGACGCGGGGCCGGTAACTTTCTCAGTCATACGACAATTATGGAGCGCACCGGGTGGGGCGTGGCGTTGGACTTTGGGGGGTCCGTCCCTACGCTAGGTCTATGACTGGATACGAAGTTCTCAATGTTGGTGCTCCTGACGCCTGGCGCAGCCACGTCGGTGGTTTTGATGTTTTCCCTCTTCGCGAAGGACGCCGAGTAGTCGATCACGAGATGGACATGCAGTACATCGGCATGACGGTGAACTCCCTCGTCGCCGGCGAAGAGTGTGGATACTGGCACAAGCATTCCGCCACCGAAGAGCTCTACATCTTCTTGGCCGGTAAGGGTCAAATGGGACTCAACGATGACGTGGTGGATGTTGTTGCCGGGTCCGTTGTGCGCGTCAGTCCCGAGACCTGGATCACGTGGCGCTGCGATCCGAGCGAGGCGAAGGAGTTGCAGTGGATTTGCGTTCGCTCGGGAGGTACTGATCTGCCCGAGAATCCCACGGACGCGGCGGTCGATTTTGACCGCGCCATGCCCTGGTAACGCATCGAGTGCCTGAATCACAGAAAGAGTCGGTCTGGGATTATCCTCGCCCTCCTCGCGTGGAGCCCGTTACGGCTAACATCTCGGTCGTCCATCACGGCATGACGCTGGTCTCGACGAGAGGTGCCGTTCGCGTGTTGGAAACATCTCATCCGCCGACCTATTACCTGCCCATCGCGGACTTCGCCGAGGGGGTCTTGGTCCCCGCGAGTGGTAGCTCCTATTGCGAATTCAAGGGGATGGCGAGCTATTTCGACCTTGTGACGCCCGGCGGTGTGATTAGTGGCGGTGCGTGGACCTATGAGAACCCCTCCAAGGGCTTCGAGTCGTTGGCGGGCAAAGTTGCTCTCTACGCCAGCCGGGTCGACGAATGTCGAGTCGGAGACGAAATCGTCACTCCTCAAGAAGGCGACTTCTACGGCGGCTGGATCACGAGCAACATCTCCGGACCCTTCAAAGGCGCCCCCGGAACCATGGGCTGGTAGTGCGATGACCACCATGCCCATGTTCCCGCTCGGCTCGCTGTTGATGCCAGCCATGCCGCTGAACCTGCGCATTTTTGAAGAGCGCTATCTCAAACTGCTCGGCGACCTGATGGGCGCTGAAAAGCCCGAGTTCGGCGTGGTGGGCATCGCGCGCGGATTAGAAGTAGGCGGCGGCGAAGGCCGCATGTCAATCGGCACCATTGCACAGGTCACCGAGATCGGCGCCACCGGCGAATTCCTGGGGCTCGAGTCGTTTGGGTCGCAGAGGTTTAGCGTCAACTCCTGGTTGCCCGATGATCCCTACCCCATTGCCGACATCGACCTGATTCCCGATTTGGTCTGGGATGACAGCCTGATGCCGTCGCGCGTTCATCTCGAATCACAGGTTCGCAAACTCCTCGCCTTCGCGAGTGAGTTTGGTGAACTCCAGTACGGTGCCGACATCGAATTGAGCGACGACCCGATGGACGCGTGTTGGCAGTTGGCCGGCGCCCTCCCGATCGGCGAACTCGATCGATTCGATTTGCTCAGCTCGCAGTCGGCCGAGCAACTTATTGCTCAGACCTACGCCATTGTTGCCACGGCCGACGACACCCTGCGCGCCTTCTTGGCAACCGACGACAGTGACCCGCTTGGGCCGCCGGAGACTTCGTAGGCTATCAACCTGACGGATTTTTATCGCGAACAAACTGCCCGTTGCAGAAGCCTCGCCGTTACTCCGGGTCGGGTGGCGCGAGCTGTGCCCGTCGCGAACGAATCCAGGCGTAGGCGAAGCTACCCAGCAACGCCACGATCAACACAATCCATGACGCGGCTGGCCCTGTACGGATGGCATCGATGAGCAGCGCCACGAACATCACCGCGTTAATGACTATCGCGGTTACGAGCGGCCACGCGCGCGCACCGGTTTGGGCTCTTAGCTTCAGGTGTCCCAAGCTCACGATGGCATAGACAAAGAGGAATGCCAGGCTCGTCATTTGTCCCACAGCGGAAAGGGGGAAGAAAGCGACGAGCACAATAATTACGACAGCAGAGATGATGAGAGAAACGGGAATCTTGCCGGCCAGCTTGCGCTGGAACGCTTGTGGCAACTGTTTCTGTTGAGCAAGAAATCCACCGATGTTAGAGGCGGCAAAGATGGTCGCGTTGACGGCCGAGGCAGTGGCCAATATGGCGGCACCGGAGACAAGCACAAAGCCCAGTCGCCCCAAAACCGCTTGACCAGCATCGGCAAGTACATGGCCCGAATCTGCCAATATTTGGGCTTGAGGGAGAAGCAAAACAACGAGCGTGCTCACCGTGAGATAAATGGCCGCAACAATCGCCAGCCCGATGAACATGGCCCGAGGCAATTCTTTTTTGGGACGGGCCATGGCGCCAGAAGCATTGGCGACCACACCAAATCCTTGGTAGGTGACGTAAAGCAATCCTGAGGCCGTGAGGATCCCGATGAAACTCACACCGGCGGAACTTGCCACCGTGATGTTACTGAAATCTGCTCTGAAAAAACCAAAGACCATGAAGCCCACAAGAATCACTAGCTCGACGGCAACAATGTATGTCTCGGCCTTACCAACGAGCTGAGACCCCAAAACATTAATTGCCGCAAACACGACGATCACGGCGGGGCCAATCAGGCGGGATGTCCAACCGGGAAACGTGGTGCCAAACAACGCGCCCACATACTCAGAGAAGCCAGCGGCGTAGAGGGCAGTCGCAATCAGGTAAGAGATGTACTGAAAAACATTCACACCACCCGAGACGATGGAATGACCAAACTGCTTAAGAATGAAGTTCGCCGGGCCGCCACTGCTGGGAAACGCGGCTCCCATTTTTGCGTAGGAGTAAACAGAAAAAACGGCAGCAAACCCCGCAATAAGAAAAGCCATCGGCAACCATGGCCCCGTGGTGGTGGCAGCTAACCCGAGAAGTGTGTAGAGACCAGCACCCATCATGCCGCCAACCCCCAGTGCGCTGGCAGAGAGCAGGCCTACTTTGCGTGCAGGAACGGGGGTGGCGGAGCTCATGAATAGTGCTCGCTTTCTACGGAGACCATTCGACCGATTGGGGTATTCGTAGCGTGCGAAGTCACGTGATCCGACTGCTTAGGCGGGGAAGCAACCCTGGAAGCTGCAGAGGCCAGTGGCCATTCCTAGGTAGTAGAGCTGAGCGACGAGCCAACCGGCAATTGAAATGGCCGCAATCACTCGGGCGCCAATCGCCTTTTCTGAAAAAACCGCGAAAAGCGGCAAGAGCAGGGCTAGGGCGGCGATGCCAATAACGCCAATGACAAAGAGCACCTTGACGATTACAGGATTTGACGATTCGTAAAGAATCATGGCGACCAAAAACAGCGACGTCACTTCGAAAAAAAGCAAAAGCGGAGTCGTGACAAATCCGACGATGGCAAAAACCCACGCCGCCCGCACTGATGGTCTCTTTTTAGCCATGTCCCACTATGGCACGCCACTCGTGCAATGAATAGGGGAGTCCGTCGAACCTACTTTGTCATTCCGCGGAGAATG
>WLNS01000027.1 GCA_009699665.1 Actinomycetota bacterium | reverse complement strand
GCTCGTCTTTTGAGGCCTATGCCGCCGTCTGCGCGGCAGCGTTGGCTCGGGCACACGCGCGCGCCGGGGATGCGTCGCTTATCGCGGGCTATCTTGACGAGGGCAAGGCATTTGATGACGCCATTGCTGACTACGCGCTCGGCTACGCAGATCTGGTCGACAGCGATTATGCAGCGTTCCGCGCCCTGCGGGCTCAGGATGCGCCCACGGCCTAGCTGCGACGGACTGAGCATGGGCGGGGCTCTGCCGCGCATGCCGGGTGTGCGAGGTGCGCCGAGTGCGCCGGTGGTCGGCGCCCCGAGGTGCCGAGCCTAAACTTAACCCTGTGTCCGAATCCTCTCTTCCCCCACGCTCTCAGGGGTTGATGACGGCTCTCGCCGAGCGCGTTGTTGTGGGCGACGGCGCGATGGGAACGATGCTGCAAGAGCACGCTCCCACGATGGACGACTATCAGCAGCTCGAGGGATGCAATGAGATTCTGAATGTGAGTCGACCCGACATCATTCGGGCCATTCACGGGGCCTACCTCGATGTGGGCATCGATTGCGTCGAGACAAACACGTTTGGCGCGAACTGGTCAAATCTCTCGGACTACGGAATTGAGCATCGTATTACCGAGCTCGCGCACGAGGGCGCGCGGCTGGCCCGCGAGGTGTGCGAAGAGTATGAGGCCGACGATGGCCGCGTGCGCTGGGTCTTGGGATCGATGGGTCCCGGAACCAAGCTTCCCAGCTTGGGCCACACGACCTACGCCCATCTCAAGTCGACCTTTGCCGAGCAGGCCGTGGGACTCATTCAGGGCGGTGCCGACGCCTTCCTGATTGAGACGTCTCAAGACCTCTTACAGACCAAGTCCGCCGTTAACGGTTGCAAGCAGGCAATTGCTGAGACGGGTATTCGGTTGCCGATTTTTGTCGAGGTGACGGTCGAGACCACGGGCACGATGTTGATGGGCAGCGAGATTGGTGCCGCACTCACGGCGCTTGAGCCGCTCGGCATCGACATGATTGGCCTCAACTGCGCGACGGGACCCACCGAGATGAGTGAGCACCTACGTCACCTCTCACGGCACGCCAACATTCCCGTTATGTGTATGCCCAATGCCGGCCTCCCCGTGCTCACTTCTGACGGTTCGCACTACCCCTTGACGCCTGACCAGTTGGCCACTGCCCACGAACAGTTTGTGAAAGAGTACGGGCTCGCTCTCGTGGGCGGGTGCTGTGGCACGACGCCTGAGCACCTGCGTGCCGTGGTCGAACGGGTGGGAACAGCGCGGGCCATCCCGCGCACGCCCGTCAACGACAACGGTGTCGCCAGCCTCTATCAACACGTCTCGTTCATTCAAGAGAATGCCTTCTTGGCGATCGGCGAACGCACGAATGCCAACGGATCGAAGGTGTTCCGCGAAGCAATGCTCGAGGAACGCTGGGACGATTGCGTCGACATTGCGCGAAACCAAATTCGCGACGGCGCCCACGTTCTCGACGTGTGTGTCGACTACGTGGGGCGCGACGGTGTGGCCGATGCGCAACAGATTGTCTCGAGGTTTGCCAGCGCCTCCACGCTGCCCCTGGTGATGGACTCAACTGAACCCGCAGTTCTGCAGGCCGGCATGGAGCTCATCGGTGGCCGCCCCATCGTGAATTCGGTGAACTTTGAAGACGGCGAAGGTGCCGAATCTCGGTTTGCGCGCATTATGCCGCTCGTCAAAGAGCACGGTGCCGCCGTGGTGGCCCTCACGATTGACGAAGAGGGACAGGCGCGAACAACCGAGGGCAAACTGCGCATCGCCTCACGCCTCATTGACACGCTCGTGAACGAGTGGGGCATGCGCGTCGACGACATTCTGGTGGACTGCCTCACCTTTCCCATTGCGACCGGCCAAGAAGAGACGCGTCGTGACGCCATCGAGACCATCGAGGCCATTCGCCAACTCACCGCACTTTACCCCGGCGTGCACACGACCCTGGGCGTCTCGAATGTCTCGTTCGGACTCAACCCGGCCGCGCGCACCGTCTTGAACTCTGTCTTTTTGCACGAAGCCATGGGGGCCGGGCTGGATTCGGCAATTGTCGACGCGGCCAAGATTGTTCCCCTGGCATCCATTCCCGATGAGCAGCGCAAAGTCGCACTCGATCTCGTTTGGGACCGTCGAGAATTCGATGCCGACGGCAACGTTACCTATGATCCGCTCGAGCTGATGCTCGACACGTTTGCGGGTGTTGACGCCGCCGCCATTCGGGATCAGCGCGCCATCGAAATGGCGGCTCTGCCGGTGAGCGAGCGTCTGGCTCGCCGAATTATCGATGGCGATGCAAAAGGCCTCGCCGAAGACCTCGAACAGGCGCGAGCAGACGGCATGTCCCCGCTGGCCATCATCAACGACAACCTTCTCTCGGGAATGCAGATCGTGGGTGAGCTCTTTGGCAAGGGTGAAATGCAATTGCCCTTCGTGCTCAAGTCAGCAGAGGTCATGAAGCAGGCGGTGGCCCTGCTCGAGCCGTTCATGGAGAAGTCCGAAGAGGCCGGCAAGGGAAAGATTGTACTGGCCACCGTCCGCGGTGATGTGCACGACATCGGCAAGAACCTGGTCGATATCATTTTGACGAACAACGGTTATGACGTCGTCAACATCGGCATCAAAAAAACAATCAATGAAATCATCGAGGCGGCTGAAGAGAACAACGCCGATGTGATCGGCATGAGCGGTTTGCTCGTTAAGTCCACCGTGGTGATGAAAGAGAACTTGCTCGAGCTGAATAGCCGCGGACTAGCCGCACGGTGGCCCGTCATTCTGGGCGGCGCGGCGCTCACGCGCGCGTTCGTTGAGGAAGATCTGGCGGCCCTGTTTGACGGCGAGGTGCGCTATGCACGTGATGCCTTCGAGGGGCTCGCACTGATGGAGCCTCTCGTTGCCGTGGCCCGTGGTGCCGACCCGGCGACCGTCAATCTTCCCGCGCTCAAGAAGCGCATCCATCGCCCGTCACAGCTTGTCGTGACCGAGCCAGAGAACATTCCGGCGCGGTCCGATGTGATCACCGATAACGAGATTCCGGTGCCACCCTTCTGGGGCACGCGCATCGTCAAGGGCGTTGCCCTGGGTGACTACGCCGCGTTCCTCGACGAGCGCGCCACGTTCATGGGCCAGTGGGGTCTCAAGCCGGGTCGGGGTGACGACGGCGTCAGCTACGAGAAACTTGTTGACACCGAGGGCCGACCACGACTGCGCTACTGGCTCGATCGAATTCTGGCTGAAGGCATTGCAGATGCGTCGGTCATTTATGGCTACTTTCCGGTGGTCTCGGATGGTCGAGACATCATCGTGCGTCACCACGGCGATGACATGCACGGCGTGAACGGCGTTGCGGGCGTGCTCGCCCCCGACGGCGGGTCGGCCGGTGAACTCGGCACCGAACGACTGAGATTTACCTTCCCAAGGCAGACCAGAGATCGACACCTGTGTTTGGCGGATTTTGTTGCCGCCGCCGACTCGGGCCGCGCCGATGTCTTGCCGATCCAGCTGGCGACCTTTGGCGATCAGGTGAGTCGCGTGACGGGAGAGCTTTTTGCCGCCGACTCTTACCGCGACTACATGGAGCTCAACGGCCTCGCGATGCAGCTGACCGAGGCGCTCGCCGAATTCTGGCACGCGCGCATCCGTGAGGAGCTGGGCTTTGCCGCCGAGGATCCCGCAGACCTGGCCGGCATGTTCAAGCTCGACTACCGAGGCGCCCGATTCTCACTGGGCTATCCCGCGTGCCCCGACATGGAGGATCGCCGCAAGGTCGTTGAGTTGCTGCGTCCCGAGCGCGTAGGCGTTGAACTTTCTGAGGAGCTGCAATTGCACCCCGAGCAGTCCACTGATGCCTTCGTGTTCCATCACCCCGAGGCCACGTACTTCTCGGTCTAGCGCGCAGCCGATCCAGCTGGTTGAGTAGCGCGCAACGCGTATCGAAACCCTCAGCGTCCGAGTTTTGACCGGCGCAAACCGGCCATAATGGCCGGCCCGAGCGCGATCAATCCGATCACGGTCGTCACCGCGCGCACGGTGTCCCACGTGGCCGTTGAGGTGACGAGCGTGTAGACGACGAAGTGCGACACGTTGGTCGCAATGTCTGCGCCGGCGACGTAGGAGATGCTGGTCTCGCTGCCGACGGCAAAAGGCCAAAACCAGAGGTTCAGTAGCGCGCCATAGGCGTAGGCGGAAATGACCCCGAAGGTCACCAGGACACCGAGTTCGCTCCAGCGACGATGTCGTGCCGACGCGCGTCTCGTGAGTAGCCGGACGCCGCGACTGACTAATCCGGCACCGGCGCCCACCCAGGCCGCGGCGAACATCTGAAACCCCACCCAAGGCCCGAGCAGGCCGAGAGCGAGGGCCGATACCCCAATGGTCACGGCACCGAGCAAGAAACCGAAGCGCGGGCCGAATACGGCACCGCCAATGATAAGAATGACAAAAACCGCCTCTATGCCTCCGGCCGCCGAAGCAAAGAGGCGAACAACGGCTCCCGCAGCGGCCAGGAGCCCAAGCATTGCCACAAACTTTGCCGCGTCGGGCGAGCCGGTCACTCCTCGGTCGGCGATGATGACTGCGACGATGGCCAGGATCGGCACAAGAAGACACACGATGACGGCGACCCACACAGTCGACTGATCGCGCGACGCGGGCAGCACGAAGGGCCAGGCAAAACCCGCCAGTGCGACGAGACTGATGGCCACGAAGATGGCCCCGGTGACGAGTCGCGAATGCCTGACGAGTCGCGAATGCCTGATGAGTCGGCGCGGTTCGGTGTCGGCAGGCACGAGTGTCTCTGTGGTGCTCACGACGATGTCACCTTCGTGCGGGCGCTGACCGAGTCGTGAGCGGCGGTGGCAGCACCCCGTGTTGAGCTCGGCGCGGCGGGCAGGAGGTTCGACAGTGACGCCACCGTTGATACTGACGCGGCGAGGGCTACGGGAATGACCCGCGCGTCGAGCAGACGAACAAAATCGTGGTCGTGTGTGGCAATCACCACCTGAGTGCCGCGGTCGCGCACGCGCGCGAGAAGAGCGACGAGTTCGTAACGCGCGTCGTCATCGAGGCCGCGGGTGGGCTCGTCGATGAGGAGGTACTGCGGTCGACTCTGCAGCTGAAGCGCGATGGCCAGCGCGCGCTGTTGGCCCGTTGAGAGGTCTCGCGGATGCGCGTTGAGGTCGACCGTGCTGCCGAGCAGTGAGCTGACCACGTGCAGTGAAGATACATCGGGAGTCCGAATTGTGTGTGACGCACGCTTCTGGCGCGCATCCTGAGCGCGGCACTCTTCGGCAACGCTCTCGCGATCGAAGAGATCGACCGGATTATCGGGCACGAGGCGAACACCCGGGGCAAGCGCTCCTCGGGGCAGGGCCAGTTTCCACAGCAGCGATGTCTTACCGGAACCGTTGGGCCCGACCACGGCCAACACGGGCGACGCATCTTTATCGGGCTGCGGCACCTCCCTGGCGGCTACCTGAATGGCCGCGGTCACGTCAACACGTTCGATGTTGCCATCACTAATGTGCAGACGTGCGTGGGCAAGAGCTTGCAAGCGCTCAGTGCGATGTTCGGCAATGACGAAGGTGATGCCTGTTTCGTGGGCCAGTCGAGCAAGGAGTTGGGCAACCCGGCCCAGCGCGTCTTCGTCAAGGTCGGCAAACGGTTCGTCAATCAGCACGATACTGGGCTCGCCGACCAGAGCAGCCGCCAGTGCCACCAGGGTCGCTTCGCCGGTTGAGAGGTTGTCGACGGGACGTTCGAGCAGGTGACTCAGCCGCATCTCGCGCGCGAGCAGCGAGACGCGCGCGTCGATAGCGTCGCGGTGCTGGCCGCGCAGTGCGAGCACCAGGCCGATCTCTTCAGCCACGGAAACTCCGGCAAAGCTCGATCGAACATCCTGTGGAACGTAGGCCACGAAATCCGCCGTTGCCCGTGCCGAAAGTCCGCGCCGGTTGATTCCCCCGAGTGAGACGTCACCGGTCACTGTGCCGTGGTCAAAAGATTCAAACAGTCCGGTCATGGCCCGCAGCAGCGTCGTCTTGCCGGCACCCGTAGCTCCGGTCACGAGGGTAAGCGTTCCCGGCGTCAGGGTGAACGTCACGTCGCGAAGCAGCAGACGTCCGTTTTCGAGGCGCAACGAGAGTGACTGCGCGCGCACCGGGGCCGCGCAATCGGGCTCGCTGAGGCGAGAGGCGTTCAAGAACCCTCGCGCTTCGAGGCTGGCCGCCAGCGCGGATGCTCGCTCAACGGTCGATCCGACGAGGGGCGCAATCGTTCCCGATAAGCCGGGTCGTCGCGCCCGCAGCCGCCGAGCGCGAGCGCGTCGTGCGGCCGTCTGACGCAATTGCGGCAGCACCGCCAGGGCGATGAGCACGGCGGACAGGCTTGCGGTCCCCCCGCCCCAGCGACGGGTGCGCAGCAGAAGACGACGAATGTCAATCAGCGAGAAGAGAAGTCCCGAGGCGACGATGAATGCGGCCACGGGCACGGCCGTCATGACCGACTGCGAAATTCCGCCCAGCGTGACGGGTCCAAACAGATGAACACTTGAAAAGAATCCGGGCAGATCGATGCGCGCAATTGAGGGAAGTGCCGATCCACTGCCGCTTGCGCCCCCGAAGACCACCCGAAAAATGACGCGACCGATCACAAAAAACAGCGCCACCCACAGGCTCACGCGAAGCGGTTGCCAGCGCGCCGATCGGTGCGTTGCAGTGATCAGCATGATGGCATCGGAGTAACGCTCGCTTGTCTTCGAGTGAGAGGGCTAAAGGATCACGGAGCCAGCGGGTCGATCGGTGGGTCTGTGTGGGTTCCCGTCGTAAACGTGAAGCCCAAAGATTCGCCCGCCTTCAGTGTGAGGCTGTCGATGCCCACGGGCGCGTACTCCCAGGCTCCCGTGGCACGATTTTCGACCCAGACTGACCAGTAGCCGAATTCGGGTGTCATGGCTGCGCAGGTTTCACGGTAGGTCTCGTGACCGGGAATCTTCAGCGCCTGATCTGCCGCCGGCATGCCATTGACTCGGCAGACAACGGCGAGGCCATAGTCGGCGGTGCCTTCGACAGTTACATCGGCCGTTTCGAGCACTGCCAGTGCGTCAACGGGTGCAGGAGCATCAATGCAGGTTGTGATGATGTCTGCGCCAAGAATGTCGAAGTCGACTTCGAGCCACACACCAGCGCAGTCGACGCTCGAACCCGCATCCGCGGCGCTGGCTTTGCGATCGTCGCTCGTCGCTGACGTCGGGGACATCGCGGAACTCGCGCATCCACTCAGGGCGACGCACGCGAGAGCGAGACTAATCAGGGGGATGACGGGTCGACGTAGCACGGGGCTCCTTCGGGTGTGACCTCCATGTTATTCGGGTTCTCAATTCAGGGCAGAATGAGGGAGTGCTCGAGACCTTCATTCGCATCATCCCGCTGGGCATCGGCGCGGCAATGACGCCGTCGCTTCTGGGTCTGCAGGTGCTCGCCACCGTCGGGCCGGCGTGGTCGCGCCGAGCCATCATGGTGATAGCGGGGGCCGCCTTGGCCTTCGGTATTGCCTGCACCGTGCTCTTTTTGGGGTTTGCCCAACTGCCCCATCGCGACCCCAAGGGCCCCAACATCGTGCAGGGTGTGCTGTACCTCCTCGCTACCGTCGCGCTGGTGGCCGTGGTGGCGTGGTTGTTTCGACCACATCAATCGCTCGCCGAAAAATCGGCTGCCGGTTTGCGCCATCGCCTCGAGCATGCTCATGCGGTTACCTTCTTCGGCATCGCCTTTTTGTTGAGCATCAAAGACGTTTCGAGCTTCGCGCTGCTCGTTCCGGGTCTTCACGACATTGCCACCTCGGGCATTTCACCGTTCGGGCAGGCAGCAGCTGTCGCCTTCATGTTTGGATTGGCCCTCTCGCCAACCTTGATCCCGGCTGCTTGGCGACTGCTTCGCGGTCCGCGCGCGGAGCGGTCACTCAATCGCCTCTATGCCTGGACGATGCGCCATCAGTTCACCATTATTGGTTTCATAGGCTGTGTCTTCGCGGTCTATTGTCTAGTGATGGGCCTCGGACACGAGGGACTGGGCATCGCGCCCTGGTAGGAGTCGAAGGAAGTAGTCATGAAGATCGAAAAGCCGTTCCGTTTGGGATTTATAGCAACACTGGGAGTGGGGCTTGCTCTGCTTCTGTTGACCATGATCGGGTCTCTCGCCACGATACTGACCTATATCGGTGTTGCCTTTTTCCTCTCACTCGGCCTCGAACCTGCCGTGGCGTTCCTGGTTCGACGTAAGTTTCCCAAGTGGGCGGCAATTCTGACCGTCGTCATCATTTTTCTCGGGGTCGTCATCGGCGTGATTTGGGCTGTGGTTCCGCCACTCGTCGACCAGTCCGCAGCTTTTGTGAAAGGCCTGCCGGAGTTCATCAAGAACCTGACTGCTCAGCCCTGGTTCCACTGGATCACCGACCAACTCGGAACATCTGTCGACATGACGGCCATTCTCAAACAGCTCGCGGCATGGGCGGCCAACCCGGCTAACCTCACGAATGTTGCGGGCGGCCTGCTCAAGGTCGGGGTGGGGCTGGCCAGCGGCGTCTCGGGCACCCTCATCGTCGTTATTCTGACGCTCTATTTCACGGCGTCGCTGCAGTCAATCAAAGACTTTGCCTACACGCTCGTGCCGATGTCGAAGCGCCCAACGTTCATCTCGATGACCGAAGAAATCACCGGAGGCGTGGGTAAGTACGTCGTGGGCCAGATTGCGCTCGCCGCTCTCAACGGAGTGCTCTGTTTCATCATGCTGATTTCGATTGGTGGTAAGGCTGCCATCATTTGGGCTTTTGTTGCTTTTCTCCTCGCCCTCATCCCCCTCATTGGAACGGTCATTTCGTGTGTCGTCGTCGCCACCAGCCAGCTATTGCTCGCCAGCCCGCTGACCGCACTCGTCGTTTTGATTTACTTTGTGATTTATATGCAGATTGAGGCATATGTCATCAGTCCGCGCGTCATGAACAAAGCCGTTTCGATTCCGGGCTCTGTGGTGGTCATCGCGGCTTTGGCCGGCGGAACGTTGATGGGAATCCTGGGCGCCCTCGTTGCCATTCCGATTGCGGCATCGCTCATCCTGATTATTAAGCAAGTGGTCGTGCCGCGAATGGCGAAGGAATAACGTGCGCAGAGTGAGCGGGGCGAACGCGTGAAGGTTCTGACGGGAGAGGCCCTGCCGTCGCTGGCCCGGGTTGATTCTGCGGTCCGTGCCCCCCTGCGGGTCGGCCTCGTGCAAATGCATTGGGACGCCGACGCAGCTCGACACCGAGAGACACTGGGCGAAGGAGTTGCGGCGGCGGCGGCGGCGGGCGCTCAGATTGTGTTCTTGCCAGAGCTCACCCTGAGTCGGTACCCCGCCGATGCTCGCCCCGAGGGCCTGCCCCGCGCGACGGCGGAACACCTCACCGAGGGTCCCACTTTTGCCTGTGCCGCAGAGGCGGCCAAGCGCAATGGCGTGTGGGTTAATGCGAGCCTCTTTGAGGCGGCCGACCTCGCCGACGGCCGAGGCTACAACACGGCGATTCTCGTCGACCCTGAGGGTAGCCTTCGCGGCCGCACACGCAAGCTGCACATTCCCGTCACCGCGGGCTACTTCGAAGACGCATATTTCGCCCCGGGCCCGGCAACGGAATCAGAGGCCTATCCGGTCTACCGCATTGATGTTGATGACACCTCGGTCGCTCTGGGCATGCCCACTTGCTGGGATGAGTGGTTTCCCGAGGTCGCCCGAGCCTATTCCCTCGCCGGAGCAGACGTGCTCGTGTATCCCACCGCCATCGGAAGCGAACCCGATCATGCTGAATTTGATACGGAACCGCTGTGGCGTCACGTCATTACGGCGAACGGCATCAACAGCGGCACGTTCATGGTTGTTCCCAACCGCTGGGGAGATGAGGGATCGCTCACGTTCTACGGATCGTCATTTATCTCTGATCCTTACGGGCGGGTTTTGGTGAGCGCCCCACGAGATGAAGATGTTGTTCTCGTGGCCGACCTCGATCTCGATCAGCGCCGGGATTGGCTCGACCTCTTCCCGTTCTTGGCAACCCGCCGGCCTGATACGTATGCGCCGTTGGCCGCCCCCGTGGTCAATCCACGCGGTGTCGACGGTCGTGGTGTCGACGGCGGTATCGCGGGAGTCAGCGCCTAGGCTGGAAGCACTGGCCGAAGGGGGTCGTATGTCCGGCGCCACAGACCTCACCGGCATCGCGCAAGACGGCGACGAGTCAGAGACAAGTGTTCCCAGCCTGCCGCTCCTCGAGGCGGCCGCCCCCCTTCCCGCCGATGAGGCAAAACCGCTGTGGCGCGGCTGGATTCACACCGGAACGCTGCCAGTGGCCATTGCCGCAGGCATCGTGCTCGTGGTGCTGGCCGACGGATTCTCGGCCAAGTGGAGCTCGGCGGTCTTCGCCCTGACCTCCATTCTGTTGTTCGGCATTTCATCGCTTTATCACCGCTTCAATTGGAAGCCACGCACGCGGGTGCTGCTCAAGCGGTTTGATCACGCAAACATCTTTTTGCTCATTGCGGGCACCTATACGCCCCTCGCGGTGATGGCGCTGCCTTTCGGCAAAGGCTCTCTGTTGCTGATTTTGGTCTGGAGCGGCGCCCTGCTGGGCATCGGATTTCGCATGTTCTGGATTCATGCACCTCGGTGGCTCTACGTACCCCTTTACCTGCTCTTAGGTTGGGCGTCGTTGATGTACGTCGTTGACCTCTTTGAGGCGAATGTGGCCACCATGGTGCTGATTCTTGTCGGCGGCGCCGCGTATTCCGCCGGTGCGGTGATTTATGCGATGAAACGCCCCAACCCGGTGCCGGGCATCTTTGGCTTTCACGAAATCTTTCACACCCTCACCCTCGTGGCGTTCCTCTGCCACTGGGCCGCGGTGTTGCTTCTCGCCCTCGCGCCGCCCTACTTCTGGTAGCGCGGTTCTGGTTGCGCGGTTCTGGTTGCGCGGTTCGGGCCATCAGCGTGCTGGCGAGGCAGAAGGCGCCGAAGTATGCGTTAAAGACCGAAGTCTCCGAAGTCTCCGAAGCCAGCGTCACCCATGCCATCGCCCATGCCGCCCCCATCAAAACCGCCATCCGCTGAGGCATACTCGCCGGAAGAATCGGCGCCGCTGTCTATGCCGCCATCGCCGGCAGCATCATCGGCGTCTGTACTAACTTCGTTGCTCTCGGATGATGCCGCGTCGCTCGCGACGGGATCGGGCAAGAAGGCGCTCATCATGGTGGAGGCAATTACGTAGCCTGCGATGCTCCCCAATAGTGAACTGCCAAACATCGATCCAAAACCGGGGGCTGCGCCAGCAGCGGAGCCGCCGGCCTGAGCGTTCGCGGCGCCAACGTTTGTCAGCGACTTTTCCATGGTGCCCGGTTGTCGCATCTCGGATCGCGTTGCCGAAACGGCCAACGAGTGCGCATCATCAGCCTGTGGAGCCTCACCCCGAGGTGCGTCGGCAGAGAGTTGAGAAAAGAGCATCTTTCGCTGCTCGGCACTCAGCTGGGAAAAGGCCTCTTCGTGCACCTTCTCAATAGTTTCGGGCGGTGCCGTTCGCAATAGGTAACGGTAGCGCTCAACGGCTATTTCGTCCTGTGAACGAGCCGCCGAGGCTGCACGGACTTTCTCTGTGGTTTCGCGGTATTCGTCTTCTGAAGGTGCGCCAAAAAGGCGATCAAGAAATCCCATTCCCCCAAGGTAGAGCGCAATTCTGAAAAACTCGTGAGACAAACCGCGTGAGGGTCACGACGAAGCCGATAGGTTAAATCACGTGTCTGCCACTGAGATTCCTGTCCTTGCCAACGTGGCCGAACTCGAAGCGGAGTTCGCCCAGCTTCACCTCGCCGCCATGGATCACGACGCGGCTCTTGCCCTAGGCGAAGACCTGATCCAGCGATCACGCGACAAGGGCTGGTCCATGGCCGTCTCGGTGAAGATCGGCGATCACGAAGTGTTTCACGTGGCACTTCCCGGTGCTACTCCGATTAATGACAACTGGTTGCGCCGCAAACGCAATCTGGTTGAACACACGGGCGAGCCCTCGTTCTTGGTGGGTCAGCGCTTGGCCGCGCAGGGCAAGACCCTTGACGACCTCGAACTATCTGAGGTTGATTTTGCGCCGCACGGCGGTGGGTATCCGCTTATTGTGGACGGCGTCATGGTGGGCTCGGTCATCGTCAGTGGCGTTCCCCAACAGGATGATCACGCTCTCGTTGTTGAGGCGCTTACCGCGCTCGCCGTCTAGCAAAGGAGCAACATGACGAACACTGTTCGGGCGATCGGCGCTAACGCCGAGGGCGCAACTCTTGAGCCACTCGAGATTACTCGCCGCACTCCAGAGGCCAACGACGTTCGGGTTGCCATCACTCACTCCGGCATCTGTCACTCCGACATTCACACGGTGAGGGGTGACTGGGGGGATCGTCACTACCCCGTTGTTCCCGGTCACGAGATCGTGGGAACGGTGCTCGAGGTCGGTTCGGCCGTCACGCGCTTCACGGTGGGCCAGACGGTAGGAGTTGGCGTGATTGTCGACCGCTGCGGTGCTTGCCCCGAGTGCCTCGCTCACCTGGAGTGCTACTGCACGGGCACCGGACCTCGTTTTACCTACGCCGACCCTGAACCACAAATGCCTGGTGCGTTCACCTATGGGGGATACGCCCAAGAGATTGTGACCGCAGAGCGTTTCGTGTATCGCATTCCCGAGGGCCTCGACCTGGCTGGCGTCGCTCCGTTGCTCTGCGCGGGCATCACGGTTTTCTCGCCGCTCAAGCACTGGGGCGCTGGACCGGGAAAGACGGTTGCTGTTGCCGGCATCGGTGGCCTCGGTCACCTGGCCGTGAAGTTTGCCCACGCTCTTGGCGCCCATACGGTGGCCATCACGTCGAGTGAGAAAAAACGCGACCTGTGTCTTGCCCTCGGCGCCGACCAGGTGCTCATATCTTCTGACCCGGCCGCCATGGCCGCCGCGGATTCTCGATTCGACCTCATCATTTCCACGCTGCCCAGTGACCACGACATGAATCCGTACGTCTCACTCTTGGCGCTTGACGGCACCCTGGTGGTGGTGGGCGCGGTCAACGACCTCAACCGCCCCCTGACCCTTCCCGGGCTCATGATGCGCCGTCGCTCCATTGGAGGCTCCATGATTGGCGGCACGGTGGAGACGCAGGAAATGCTCGATTTCTGCGGCGAGCACGGCATCACTGCCGACGTCGAGGTTGTCGCGGCCGATTACGTCAACCAAGCCTATGACCGCGTGGTTGCCGGTGACGTGGCGTTCCGGTTCGTGATTGACGCCACGACCATCTAACTAATGTGGCTCCGACGGGCGTCGATCCCGTGACCTCACGATTTTCAGTCGTGCGCTCTACCAACTGAGCTACAGAGCCTGACGCGTCTCTCTCACGAAGAGCGACATCGCCAGATGAAAAACCCTTCCGAAGAAGGGCCCCATCCGCGACCCTGACGGGACTTGAACCCGCGACCTCCGCCGTGACAGGG
>WLNS01000026.1 GCA_009699665.1 Actinomycetota bacterium | reverse complement strand
CTGGTGCGAAGCTCGATCGATTCGAATCTCGACATTGACCTTGATGTGTTGCAAACACAGTCGAACGACAATCCGGTCTTCTACGTGCAATATGCCCATGCACGAACGTGTGCCGTAGCCCGCAACGCAGAAGCCGCCAATGTTCGCCGAGCAGACGGCTGTGCCCCCGAGCTGCTGACCGACGACTCAGAGTCGGCTCTTCTGGGCGCGCTGCAGGACTTTCCCCGGGTGGTGAGGCAGGCGGCCGAACTTCGGGAACCCCATCGGGTTGCCCGACACCTTGAAGAAGTTGCCGGCCATTTTCACCGGTGGTACGCAGCCTGTCGAGTACTGCCGCAGGGGGACGAACCGGTTACCGATGTGCACCGCACGCGCTTGTGGCTGAATGATGCCACCGGTCAGGTTATTCGTAACGGCCTCGACCTGCTGGGCGTCACGGCTCCTGATCGCATGTAGCACAACGCGGTAGGTTTTCTCTATGACTGCCAACCCGCTCGCCCCCGAGTGGCTCGCGCTTCCGGAGGACGCGAACGCCCTAACCCCGGGCGTCTGGAGTTCGTCTGCGACACGGGATGTAGGTGGCGACATCTGTCTGGGAGGCGTCTCTGCGGCGTCTCTCGTGCAGGAATTTGGAACACCGCTGTATGTGATCGACGAGGCGGATGCGCGCGCTCGAGCGGAACACATTCGCCAGACTTTTGAGCGCGCCTTTGGGGCCATCGGAACGAGCGTGACGGTCTACTACGCCGGTAAAGCATTTTTGTGCACCGAGGTGGCTAGGTGGATGGACGCCGCCGGATTGAAGCTTGATGTGGCCACGGGGGGCGAACTGGCGGTTGCGCTCGCGGCCGGCACCCCCGGCGCTCACATCGGTCTGCACGGAAACAACAAGTCCGAAGCAGAAATCGCGCGTGCCATCGACAACGGGGTGGATACCATCGTGATCGATTCGGCAATCGAGATAGACCGGGTCGCTCGAGCGGCGACTCGCGCGGGCATTGTGCAGCGGGTTCGTCTGCGCGTGAACAGCGGTGTGCATGCCCACACACATGAGTACCTAGCTACGGCTCACGAAGATCAAAAATTCGGAACGTCACTGTTTCACGCGCCGGAGCTGGTGGCCCGTATTCGCGAGCACGAACACCTGGTCTTTGTCGGCCTGCACTGCCACATCGGCTCACAGATTTTTGATTCTGCTGGCTTCGCCGAGTCGGCTCGCCGATTGCTCGACCTGCACGCCTCATTACTGGCCGAGGGTGACGTGCCCGAACTCAATCTGGGCGGGGGATTTGGCATCGCCTACACGGCGGCGGATCGCCCCGCGGATATTTCCGTGATTGCGGATGAGATGGCTCAGGCAGTTGGCGAGGCGTGCCACCGTCTGGGCATTCCCGTTCCACACATCTGCATTGAACCGGGCCGCGCTATTGTGGGCCCCGCGGGGGTGACCCTTTACACCGTCGGCACGACGAAGAGGGTTTCGGTAGAGGTGCCGGGCAGGGAAAACGCCGAGCGACTCTACGTGAGTGTCGACGGGGGCATGAGTGACAACGCACGACCCGCGCTCTATGGCGCCGATTATTCCGTGCGGCTTGCCTCGCGCGTGTCGAGTGTTGCTCCGGCGTTAGTGCGTGTGGCGGGAAAGCACTGCGAGTCGGGCGATATTCTGGTGAATGCAGACTATCTTCCGGGCGATATTGAAGTGGGCGACGTCGTTGCCATTCCGGCAACCGGCGCCTATTGCTTTTCGCTCGCGAACAACTACAACTACGTGGCCCGACCGGCTGTCGTGGCGGTGAGAGACGGCGCCGCACGCGTGATTGTTCGGGGTGAGACCGAGAGTGACCTTCTGGCGCGAGACGTCGGAATCGAGAGGACTTAGAGCATGATCGAGTACCGCACGCTTCGCGTCGCCCTGCTGGGTGGCGGTACGGTCGGCGCCCACGTCGCCCGGCGCCTGATTGACCACGCCGACGAGTTGGCGGCCCGCGTGGGCGCGCATGTTGAGCTCATTGGTGTTGCTGTTCGAGACCTGAAGGCCAAGCGATCGCCAGAGATTCCCGCCGCCCTGCTCACGACCGATGCCGCGTCGTTAATTCTGGGCGCCGACATCGTCATCGAGGTGATGGGTGGCATCGAGCCGGCCCGCACCTACATCACCCAGGCGCTGCAATCTGGCGCAGATGTCGTCACTGCGAATAAGGCGCTCCTCGCCCATCACGGCACCGAGCTTTTTGCGTTGGCCGAGCAGGTCGGAGCGCAGCTGTATTACGAAGCAGCCGTCGCCGGCGCAATCCCCATCATCCGACCGTTGCGCGACAGTCTCGCCGGCGACAACGTGCTACGCATCATGGGCATCGTCAACGGCACGACAAACTTCATCCTTGACCGCATGGAGACAGACGGCTCGTCATTCGACGAAGCGCTGGCAGTCGCCACCGACTTGGGCTATGCCGAGGCAGACCCGACCGCCGACGTCGATGGATTTGATGCCGCGCAAAAAGCTGCCATTTTGGCGAGCTTGGCATTCCACACAACGGTTGATCTCGACGCCGTTTATCGCGAAGGCATCCGCGAGGTGAGTGGCGAGGTCATTGCCCTTGCCAGTAAGGCAGGCTACGCCGTTAAGCTCCTCGCCATCGCGGAGCGCATCGACGATCCCGTAGGGGGATCGAACGGAGTTTCTGTTCGCGTCTACCCGGCGTTGATACCGCGCACGCATCCGTTGGCCGCCGTTCGCGGCGCCAACAACGCGGTCTTCGTTGAAGCTGAGGGCGCAGGATCCCTGATGTTTTATGGCGCCGGAGCCGGGGGACCGCAAACCGCCTCTGCCGTTCTCGGCGACCTCGTTTCGGCGGCCAGACGGCACGTGATCGGCGGGCCGGGTCTGGCTGAGTCAACCCACGCCAACCTCGCCATGCTGCCCGTATCTGTCGTTTCCACGCGCTATCACGTCACCCTCGAGGTGGCCGACGAACCGGGCGTCTTGGCTTCAATCGCAAATGTTTTTGCCCAACACAGCGTCTCGGTCGAAATGGTCGAGCAGGGCATCTTTGGTCCCGGCCCTAGCGCCTCGACCAAGGGCCACACGGCTACGCTTGTTATTGGCACGCATCAGGCTCGTGAATCAGATCTTGCTGCCACCGTTGCCGACCTAGCAGAGCTGAAAGCCGTGACGTCTGTCACGTCTGTCATAAGAATTGAGGGAGCCTAAATGGCCAAGCAGTGGCGTGGAGTTCTGCACGAGTATGCCGACCGACTTGACGTAAGTGCCAAGACACCCATCATTACTCTCGGTGAGGGTGGGACGCCCTTGATTCCTGCGCCTGCTCTCTCGGCTCGCACCGGAGCCAAGGTCTTTGTCAAGTTCGAGGGAATGAACCCGACGGGTTCGTTCAAAGATCGCGGCATGACGATGGCCATTTCAAAGGCCGTCGAACAAGGCGCCAAGGCCGTTATTTGTGCCTCAACGGGAAACACGAGCGCCTCGGCCGCCGCGTACGCGGCGCACGCCGGCATTACCGCCGCTGTGCTCGTTCCCGAGGGCAAGATTTCGATGGGAAAGCTGTCTCAAGCGGTAGCGCACAACGGTCAGCTATTGCAGGTGCAGGGCAACTTCGATGACTGCCTCGATATCG
This sequence comes from Actinomycetota bacterium, assembly GCA_009699665.1. Taxonomy (GTDB): domain Bacteria; phylum Actinomycetota; class Actinomycetes; order Actinomycetales; family Microbacteriaceae; genus UBA963. Next base: position 10,333 of record WLNS01000026.1, on the reverse strand, counting down.
CTCGCGACCTGGCCGCAAACTATCCGGTGCACCTCGTGAACTCGGTCAACAATGACCGCATCGAGGGGCAAAAGACGGCCGCCTTTGAGGTCGTTGAAGTGCTCGAGGATGCGCCCGATATCCACATTCTCCCGGTAGGGAACGCGGGAAACTACACCGCATACTCTCGCGGATACACCGAAGAACTCGCTCGCGGCGCGACGTCAAAGATGCCGCGCATGTTTGGCTTTCAGGCGGCTGGAAGCGCACCCATCGTCCTAGGTCATGTCGTTAAGCAACCCGAAACGATTGCCAGCGCGATCCGCATCGGTAACCCCGCCTCGTGGGAGCTGGCTCTCGCCGCGCGTGAGCAAACCGACGGCTACTTTGGTGCTATCGACGACGATACGATTTTGGCGGCGTACCGTATTCTCTCGGCCGAGGTGGGAATCTTTGTCGAACCCGCATCGGCGATTTCGGTGGCCGGCCTACTTGAACGGGCCGACGCGGGCGAGATTCCCAAGGGAGCCACGGTTGTGCTCACCGTCACGGGCCACGGCCTCAAAGATCCGCAGTGGGCCCTACGTCTGCCCGATGGCTCTGAGGTAGCCCCCACCTCTGTGCCCGTCGATGTCGATGCCATTGCGGGCGTACTGGGTCTTGCCAAGGGCGGACTTCACTAGTGAACCTGACGGGTCGCAAAGTTTCGGTTCGGGTTCCGGCGACCACGGCCAACCTCGGTCCCGGGTTCGACACGCTGGGATTGGCGCTGGCGTTTTACGACGAGCTCGAGGTGAGTGTTCGATCTCAGCCCGGAGCGACCGTCAGGGTTCACGGTGTGGGGGAGGGCACTGTTCCCACCGACGAGTCGAACCTTGTGGTCACGTCGATCGCCTTTACCTTTAACAAGCTCGGCCAGAAACTTCCGGGACTCGACCTGGTGGCTCACAACAACATCCCTCACGGCCGAGGCATGGGTTCGTCGGGAGCGGCCATTGTTTCGGGCATCATGGCGGCCAAGGGTTTGCTCTCGGGAATAGTTGACGTGAGCTCAGATCAGATTTTGGCGTTCGCGACCGAACTTGAGGGGCATCCTGACAATGTGGCGCCGGCAATATTTGGCGGGCTCACGATTGCCTGGACGACCCCCACGGGACCTCGATCCAAGAAGCTCATGGTGCATCGGGGCGTCTCGCCGCTGGTTCTCGTGCCGGAATTCACCATGTCAACCGAGTTGGCCCGATCGCTACAGCCTGAAAATGTGCCCCACGAAGATGCAATTTTCAACGTGTCGCGCTCGGCTCTGCTCATCGCCGCTCTGACCCAAAGCCCCGAGCTCTTGCTCGAGGCCACCGAAGATAAGTTGCACCAGAACTATCGGGCAGAAGCGATGCCCGAGACGAGCGCACTTATTCGCGACTTGCGGGCCGCCGGATTTGCTGCCGTCGTTTCGGGGGCCGGCCCGAGCATCCTTGTGCTGTGCAGTGACCCGAGTGCCAGACTTCGAGCTGCCGAGCTCGTGGCAGGGAAGCAACAGACGCCCTGGCAGCCACACATGTTGGCCGTCGATTTTCGTGGCGCAACCGTGACCGACGTCACCGCCTAGCGCCGTTGAGATTCTCGATCCCGAGTCGCAATCCACTGCCGCGTGCTGAGTCCCGCGCTCAACACCCAACGCACGGGAGCCCACCGAGCACCGGAGTACTTCGCGGCAATGAACTTTTTTGCGCTGTCGTGGTGGGCGCGCAACATGGCGCGTGAGTTCGACCGCGTGGACGCGCCGCCCACATGTGTGACGACCGCCTGCGGAACATACACACTGCGCAGGCCAAGCCGGCCAGCGCGATAACCGAGGTCGACGTCCTCGAAATACATGAAGTATCGGCTGTCGAATCCGCCCAGGTCGCTAAACGTCGATCGGCGCATCATCAGGCACGCGCCAGACAGCCACCCGGCGTCCGAGGCTACATCGCGCCGGGAGACCTCCGAGTGATAACGACGCGTCCACGGATTCCGCGGCCACACTCGCGAGAACAGTGCGTGACCAGCCCCCACGCGAATCGAGGGAATTGCCCGCGCAGAGGGGTAAACGGTGCCGTCTTCGTTCAGAATCCGTGGCCCCACAATGCCAATGTGATTGTGTGAGAGCAGGGTCTCACGCATCACGGCGACTGAGGTGTCGTCGAGGGTGACGTCGGGATTGACCACGACAACAATCGTGCAGTCCGCAGGCAGTTCGGCGACCCCCGCATTCGCACCGCCACCGTAGCCCGCGTTGTGATCTAACGCCACGAGGGTGACTCCCGACCCGCGGGCCAGTTTTTGAGTCACGGCCACATCCTGTGACGCATTATCGACAACGATGACGTGTGTGGCCAGAGAGACAGAAGATGTCGCGCCCTCCAGGAATTTCTGCAGTTGCGCACTCGAGTTGTAGCTCACGGTCACAATGCCAACATCGCCGCATAGGCCCGGGCGCCCCGGACCGGGGAATGACTTTTTCGAGCTGCTCACGGGGTGTAACTCCTTCGGTCGCCAGCCTACAATCGCACGACGTCTGCCTGGCGTCGTGAAGCCCTGCCGAACGAGCCCGCGAGTCAAACCTGTTAGACTTTCCTCAGGTTGCGCCGACGAACCCGAAAGGCCCGCCTCATTCCCCAGTGAGATCTCATCTTGCTGTCTCTCTCGCAGTTCCCCCACGACGCCTGCCCCCTGGGTTGTGTGCGTGTGGCATGGGTAAGTGCGAAATAAAAAAATAAGGAGTATCTGTGTCTGACACAACTGATAACACCAACGCCGATTCATCGGCACCGGCCGAAAAGGCAACCGAAGAAAAAGCCCCGCGCCGCCGCGCCCCGCGCCGCGCGACAACCACCGAGCCTCTGGCAACCGCTGAGGCCGTGAGCGCGTCAGCGCACGTGAGTGGGGGTGACACGGGGCTCAATGCCGGTGAAGCAGACGGCGCCGAAGCCCCTCGCCGCGGACGCGGCCGTGCTAAGAAGACAGAGGTCGACACACCGAATTCTTCAACCGACGGCAGTTCGTCGAATGATCAAGCGACGAGTGACGCCGGGCCCGCAGAAAGCTCGGAGCCCTCAAGCTCGGATCGACCCAGTCGTGCGCGCAGCCGCAGCCGCAGCCGCAGCGGTAGTAGCAACGGCGGAAACACATCGTCACAGAACGGCGAGACCGACGGCGACGGCGATGCCATGTCGGCAGATCGATCTCACCGCAACCGTCAGCGGGATCGCCGACGGGGTCGCGTCAGCAGCGAAGAGATTGAGCCAGAAATCCTCGAGGACGATGTCTTGCTGCCCATCGGCGGCATCCTTGACGTTCTCGAAAACTACGCTTTTGTGCGTACCGCCGGATACCTTCCCGGTGCGACCGACGTTTATGTTTCGTTGGGACAGGTCAAGAAATATAACCTGCGCAGGGGAGATGCCATTATCGGCTCGATAAAGCAACCTCGCGAGGGCGAGAACTTTGGCCGCCAAAAATTCAATGCGCTCGTTCGCATCGACAGCATCAACGGCCAATCCATCGAAGAGGCCGCCACGCGCGTTGACTTTGCCGCACTGACGCCGCTTTACCCGCAAGACCGCCTGCGAATGGAGACGGTTCCCGCACAACTGACAACGCGCATCATCGATGTGGTGAGTCCCGTCGGCAAGGGTCAGCGTGGACTCGTCGTGGGTGGTCCCAAGTCGGGAAAGTCCCATGTCTTGCTGCAGATGGCAGATGCTGTCTCGACCAATAATCCCGAGGTTCACCTCATGGTGGTGCTCGTCGATGCGCGTCCCGAAGAGGTGACCGAGGCGGAACGCACGGTGAAGGGCGAAGTCATTGCTTCGACCTTCGATCGTCCCGCAGAAGACCACACGATGGTGGCCGAACTTGCTGTCGAGCGCGCTAAGCGTCTCGTCGAACTCGGACAGGACGTCGTCATTCTTCTGGACTCGCTCACGCGATTGGGACGGGCGTTTGCCGTCTCAGCGCCGACATCTGGGCGAGCGGCAGGTCTCGCGGCGGAAGGCGGAGCACTGTATCCCGCTAAAAAGTTTTTTGGTGCCGCTCGTAATATCGAAAACGGCGGGTCACTCACGATCATTGCTTCGGCACTGACCGAGACGGGATCGGCTGCAGACGAGGCGATTCTCGACGAGTTCGAAGACAATTCAAACTGGGAACTGCGCCTGTCCCGCGTCATTGCCGACGAACGCGTCTTTCCGGCGGTTGACGTCAGTGCGTCAAGCACGCGACGCGAGGAACTCGTGATGGGGAGCGATGAGGTCACTGTCATGTCGCGCCTGCGACGCGGACTGGCACTGAAGACTCAACGCGAAGCCCTGGACTACGTGCTCGCCAAGCTCGGTGAGTCGGCGACAAACGTCGAGTTTTTGATGCAGGTGCAACGCGACTCGTCGCTCGACGGAACCGCGAACTCGGTCAACTAACGTGCTCGACTCGGTCCACGCACTGCTCGACGAGCACACCGACCTGCAGACGCAACTGTCTGACCCGGCCGTGCACGCCGATGCTGGGCGCGCAAAGAAATTGAATCGACGCTATGCCGAGTTGAGCCAAATCAAGTCGGCCTATGAGGCGTTGCTCACGATGAACGAAGACTTGGGCGCGGCCAAAGAGCTGGCCAAGGAAGACGATGCCTTCGTTGACGAGGTCGCGGCGCTCGAGCAAACCCTCCCGGCGGCCCAGGAACGACTCCGTCGTCTCTTAATTCCCCGTGACCCTGACGACGGCCGGGACGTCATTATGGAAATCAAAGCCGGTGAAGGTGGCGCTGAAAGTGCCCTGTTCGCTGCCGACTTGCTGCGCATGTATCTGCACTATGCAGAATCCATGGGGTGGAAAACCGAAATGCTCGATTGGACCGAGTCTGATCTGGGTGGCTACAAAGACGTGCAGGTCGCCATCAAAGGAAACTCTCCCGATCCGTCACAGGGTGTCTGGGCACACCTCAAGTATGAGGGCGGGGTGCACCGCGTACAGCGCGTTCCCGCCACCGAATCGCAGGGCCGCATTCACACGTCGGCGGCAGGAGTTTTGGTCTTTCCGGAGGTCGACGAACCCGAAGAGGTTGAGATAAGTCAGAACGATCTCAAGATTGATGTCTATCGTTCGAGCGGACCCGGCGGACAGAGCGTGAATACGACCGACTCGGCCGTTCGCATCACGCACCTTCCCACGGGAATCGTTGTGTCGATGCAGAACGAAAAATCACAGTTGCAAAACCGCGAAGCGGGCATGCGCGTGCTGCGGGCGCGCATACTGGCCAAGCAGCAAGAGGACGCCGCGGCCGAGGCGAGCGCCGCGCGAAAGACGCAGATCAGAACTGTTGACCGGTCGGAGCGCATTCGCACCTACAACTTTCCCGAGAATCGCATTGCCGACCACCGCACCGGATACAAGTCGTACAACTTGGATCAGGTGATGGACGGTTTACTAAACGGCGTGGTGGACTCGTGCATTGCCGCCGATGAAGAAGCTCGTCTGACGGCGCTGGCCGAGACTGAATAACACACAGATGACCCACGGGTGGTTAGTCACGGGCGGAGCCGGCTATATCGGGTCGCACGTCGTTCGGTCATTTATGGCAGCGGGCATCGAACCCGTTGTGATTGACGACCTCTCGAGTGGGCATCGAGACTTCATTCCCGATGGCGTCGAGTTCATTCACGGCAGCCTGCTGAATCGGTCAGTGGTCGCTCACGCCCTGACGCGGGCACCGGCGGGGGTCGTTCACCTCGCGGGATACAAGTACGCGGGCGAATCAATGCAGAGACCGCTGCACACCTTTGAGCAGAACGTTCAGGGCACCGTGGTCTTGCTCGACGAGATGGTGTCGGCTGGCGTCGCAAATATCGTCTTTTCGTCCAGCGCGGCCGTCTACGGAACTCCGCAGGATGACGAGGTTACCGAGTCCGCGCCGTTACACCCCGAGTCTCCCTACGGCGAAACAAAACTCATCGGTGAGTGGTTAGTGGCCGACGCTGGCCGTGCACACGGACTGCGACACACGTCACTGCGCTATTTCAATGTGGCTGGTTCGGGCTCTTCGGACGTTTACGATTCGAGCCCCCATAATCTTTTTCCGATGATTTTCTCGGCGCTGAGCCGGGGCGAAACGCCACATATCAACGGAACTGACTACGACACTCCCGATGGGACCTGTCTGCGCGACTACGTGCATGTGGTCGATGTCGCTGAAGCGCACGTGAGAGCTGCCCAAGCACTGCTCACCGGCGTCACCCTTGATCCCGTCTATAACTTGGGATCCGGAACCGGATTCTCGGTGAGCGAAGTCATGCACACTGTGGCGCGCGTCACGGGCGTGCCGTTTGACCCCGAGCTAAGACCACGACGGTTGGGCGACCCGGCACGGATAGTGGGCAGCGGTGCCCGTGCGGAGAAAGATCTTGGCTGGACCCATCTGCGTGACCTCGAGGCAATGGTGACAAGCGCCTGGGCAGCGAACCCGGGCCGCGCGAGAAACTCAGATTCTCCGAGCTAAATGAATACCGCGGGATCGGTCCAGGCGACATCAACGCCGGGATCGGTCGCCCGAGTAGCCTTTTTTCGAGCCGCCGGAGAAGAACCCGTGATCTTTTTGCGTGGCGTGAGCGTTGCGGGAATACCCACCGCCACGGAGTCGGCAGGAACGTCCTTCACGACGACAGCATTGGCGCCGATCACGCTGCGCTCACCAATCACAATGGGGCCGATAACCTTGGCCCCCGCTCCGATGGTCACCCCATCACGGACCGTCGGGTGCCTCTTGGTGTGTTGCAGTGAGCGCCCGCCCAGCGTGACGCCGTGGTACATCATGACGTCGTCGCCGATCTCTGCCGTTTCGCCGATCACAACGCCCATGCCGTGATCAATGAAAAATCGACGACCAATCGTCGCTCCGGGGTGAATCTCAATCCCGGTCCAGAACCTCATCATTTGCGAGCCGACACGGGCAACCAACTTAAACCTGTGATTCCAGAGCCAGTGGTGCCACCGGTGCCACCATACGGCGTGCAGGCCCGACGCGACCAGGAAAGTCTCGAACGCGTTTCGAGCGGCCGGGTCGTGCGCTTGGGCATTGCGAAGGTCTTCGCGGATGGGTGACATGGTATTTCTAGGCTAGTGGCTCAATCTGCCCGACCCGGCGCGTTCGCTCAGTCGCGGAAGGGCTCCCACAAAACGGTCGATACGTAACGCTCACCGTAATCGCAGACAATGGCAACAATCGTCTTACCCGCGTTTTCGGGTCGCTGGGCCACCTCGAGGGCGGCATAGAAGATGGCCCCGGTCGAAATGCCAGAGAGGATGCCCTCTTCAGCAGCAAGGCGTCGGGCCACAACGAGAGCCTGGTCTACGTTGACATCAAAAACCTCATCGATGACCGAGGTATCGAGAATCGACGGAATGAAGTTCGCCCCGATGCCCTGGATCTTGTGCGGACCGGGAGTGCCGCCATTGAGAATGGGTGACTCTTCGGGCTCAACGGCAATAATTTGAATGCCCGGTTTGCGCTCCTTGAGCCCCCGACCCACGCCAGTAATCGTGCCACCGGTTCCCACGCCGGCGATGAAAATATCCACCTTGCCGTCGGTGTCGTTCCATACCTCTTCGGCAGTCGTCGCGCGGTGGATTGCCGGGTTGGCCTCATTGTCGAACTGGCGAGCAAGAATGGCTCCGGGCGTGTTGGCCGCGATTTCTTCGGCCTTGGCAACCGCACCCTTCATGCCCTCGGGCCCGGGAGTGAGAATGACCTCGGCGCCGTAGGCACGCACTAAGACACGACGCTCCACGCTCATGGAGTCGGGCATGGTCAGAATCACCTTGTAGCCGCGCGCAGCGCCGATCAGAGCGAGGGCGATTCCCGTGTTGCCACTGGTTCCTTCAACGATGGTCCCCCCGGGCTTGAGAGCGCCGGACTTCTCGGCTGCATCGATAATCGCCTTACCCAAGCGGTCCTTGACACTGTTGCCCGGATTGTAGAACTCAAGCTTGGCCAACAGTGTGGTGTCGATGCCCTGGGTGAGCTTGTTAATTTTGACCAGCGGGGTATTGCCGGTGAGTTGTGTGATGTCTTCGTATATCCGAGCCACGGTGAGCCTCTCCTAGTGAGCGAATGATGACGAGGGGGGATGCAAAAAGCGTAAGGAAAGACTACGGCCTGCCGGACCACGGGTGTGCTTCTGTTACGTTCGAAGACAACATGCCGAACGACATAACACTGGACGCGGCCGTGAGGTCCGCGGTCGAGGAATTCCTCGCGGTGGGGATCCCCAGCCCGCAGGTTGACGCATTGCTTCTGGCTGCTCACGTGCTCGGCATTGGTCGAGGAGAGCTCGCTGCGCGTCTCGTATCTGGTGACACTCTGACTCGCGAACAGCTCGACCGATTAGCCGGCTATGTTGCTCGAAGAGTTGCGCGTGAGCCGCTGCAACACATCACCGGCGAGTCCGGGTTTCGCCAACTCGTGCTTGACATTGGACCAGGTGCTTTCGTTCCACGCCCCGAGACCGAACTTTTGGTGCAGATGGTCGTCGATGCGGTCTTGGCTTCCGGTCAGGCCAGTCCGCGTGTTATCGACCTCGGCACCGGATCCGGCGCTATTGCGCTCGCCGTGGCCAGCGAAGTTCCCCACGCCAATGTGTGGGCGGTCGAGAAGAGCCCTGAAGCACGTGCGTGGGCAGCCCACAACAATGAGAAGTATGGCGGCATAGTGACGTTGCTGGCTGGTGATCTGGCGACGACCGAGTTGCTGTTGGGTGACGAGGTCGGCACGATGGACGTCGTTGTCTCGAACCCGCCCTACATCCCCGATGATGCGCAGCCGCGAGACCCCGAGGTCAGGCTTTATGATCCCGCAGTCGCGCTTTTCGGGGGAGCCGACGGCCTCGATGTGATTCGCCAGGTGGCGAGTGTGGCCGCCCGCATTATTGCTCCCGGCGGTTTGGTGGCCATTGAACACGGCGAACTTCAGGGGCCTGCGGTGCGCAAGATTCTTGCGGACGCAGGATGGCGAAATGCTGCCACTCATCCGGACTTGACCACGCGCGATCGTTACACGACCGCAGTGTGGTCCGCCTAAACGTGGCTCGCACTGCGCTGAGCAGCTTCTCGTCGGTGCACTGTGGTCACGCGTAACATGGTGAGCACCATGTCCCAGTTGTTTGATTGCACGCTCGAGACCAACCTCGTGGCTGCGCTTCGCGCTGCCCGTCGCGCCATCGGCCTGGGCGAACTGGTAGTCATGCCGACCGACACGGTTTATGGCATTGCGGCAGATGCCTTCTCGCCCGCCGCCGTCGCGCGACTCCTCGAGGCAAAAGGACGTACGCGCACCTCGCCGCCACCCGTGCTGATCGCCTCGATGGATGCTTTGGCAGCCTTAGCCGAGTCAGTCCCCGACGAAGTGAAAGCGCTCGGCAAGAAGTTTTGGCCGGGTGGCCTCACGATCATTCTCGACGCCCAGCCCTCGTTGGCCTGGGACCTTGGCGACACGTTAGGCACCGTCGCCGTGCGCATCCCGGCGCATCCTTTGGCCCTGGACCTGCTCACGGAGACGGGCCCCCTGGCCGTATCGTCAGCGAACCTGACGGGCAAACCTCCCGCGGCAACGGCTGCCGAGGCCAAAGAGCAATTGGGGGCCCGGGTCTCGGTTTATCTCGAGGTCGGAACCGTGGGCTCTATTTCGTCCACTATCGTCGATGCGACGGGCATCTCGCGCGGCACATCGGGCGCTCGCATTGTTCGCACGGGTGCCGTGTCGCCCGCCGCCCTGCGCAAGGTACTGGGTGAGGCGTTGGAACCCGATAGCTCATCGGTGAGTAGCTAGCCATGCTGATGCTCGCACTCATGGTGCTGGTGGCGGCCTGTGTCTCGTTCTGTCTGTCGTGGGTGATTCTCAAGGTCAGCCGTAAGTATCGGCTGTACCCCAAGATTCGAGAGCGCGACGTGCACGTGCGGCCTACGCCGCGCTTGGGCGGCATTGCGATGTTCGCTGGCCTCATCGTCGCGTTCGCAATCGCGAGTCGCATTTCTTTTTTTCGTGTGGTGTTCACCGAACCCACGCAGATCATGGCCATTCTGGGCGCCGCTCTTCTCATCGTCATCGTCGGGGTGGCCGACGATATTTGGGACCTCGACTGGACCATTAAGCTCGCCGCGCAACTCTTGGTGGCCGCACTCGTCACGTGGCAGGGGGTGCAGATCATTTCGCTCCCCATTGGGGGCATTACCGTGGGCTCGCCGCTGCTGTCGTTCGTCATCACGCTGTTCACCATTGTTCTGGTGATGAATGCCGTGAATTTTATCGATGGGCTGGACGGTCTCG
>WLNS01000025.1 GCA_009699665.1 Actinomycetota bacterium | reverse complement strand
TCATGGTGTATAAACGCCAGCGCATGAGCACCAGCGCATGAGCACCAGCGCATCTGCGCGGCGCATTACTGCCAGCGGAGACGCTTGTCTATATGCCGTCGCCGACCACGTTCGCCCCGCCGTCATGCAGTGCTTTCGCACGAAGGGCGCGTGAGTCCGAAATCCAGTCCATGACGGCGAACATCACGCCCGAGACCACGAAGGTCAAGTGGATGATGATCTGCCAGAACAGGGCAGGGCCCACCTCTTGGTCCGGGTTGAGCGATAGTTCAATAAAGCTCGCCAAGAGTGAAATGACTGAAATGGCCACGAGCGAGCCAATGAGCTTTATCTTGAGTCCCGAGAAATCGACCGAACCCATCCAGGCGGGGCGGTCGACAGATTTCTCGGCTACCTCAATCTTCGACACAAAGTTTTCGTAGCCGGCGAACAGCACAATGAGAATCAAGTTGCTAATCAGCACGAGATCAAGCAGCGAGAGCAGGTCAATGATAAACATGCTGTCGCCGGCGTGGCTATTGCTGGCGAATTGCTGTTCGACAACGTGTATCACCAAGAACACAAGGTCGTAAACGAACTTGTAGGCCAAAATAAGCAGAACGATGATGAGGCCCACATAGAGCGGGGCCAAGAGCCAGCGAGCTCCAAAGATCAATCTTTCGATACCGTGTTGGAACTTCACGCGTCATCCTTCGTCGGGTGAGAGTGTCGGCAACCCTCGGTGCCACCGACAATATCGCATTCGCCTAAACTTGTCCGAGTGACCTCGCTTGACGACCTGCCGATTCGCGATGACCTGCGCGGCATGAGCCCCTACGGTGCTCCGCAAGCGCACGTGCGGGTCGAACTGAACGTCAACGAGAACACCCACCCGGTGCCTCAAGCTGTTGTCGATGACATCCTCGAGCGCGTGCAGGGTGCCCTGACGTCGATCAATCGCTACCCCGATCGCGAGTTCGTTAGCCTGCGAGACGCCCTGGCGAATTACCTGGGCCACGGCCTGACGCGCGAAAATGTCTGGGCGGCCAACGGCTCGAACGAGGTCATCCAACACATGCTGCAGGCGTTTGGCGGGCCGGGTCGATCCGTGCTGGCCTTTCCGCCGACCTACTCGATGCACAAGATCATTGCCGCGGGATCGGGCACGACGTGGCTGACCGCCGAGCGCGGTCCAGACTTTGCCATTACCCCCGAGATCGCCGTGGCGGCCATCGAGCTGCAATCGCCCGACATGGTCTTTCTGTGCACGCCGAATAACCCCACCGGCACGTCCGTGTCAAATGAAACCATCGCCGCTGCCTACGCCGCGACGACGGGCATGGTTTTTGTCGATGAGGCCTACGCAGAATTCTCGCCCCAGGGATCCGAGACGGCTCTCGACCTGCTCGCCGGACGCCCGCGCTTGGTCGTGTCGCGCACCATGAGCAAGGCGTTCGCCTTTGCCGGTGCCCGCGTGGGTTACTTGGCGGCCGACCCGGCGGTTATCGACGCTCTGCGTCTGGTTCGTCTGCCGTATCACCTTTCTGCACTGACCCAGGCGGCGGCCGAAGGCGCTCTGGCCCACGCGAGCGAAATGCTGGCAATGGTTGATGACATCAAAATCCAACGCGATCTACTCGTGAGCGAACTTGCGACTCTGGGCTATACGCCTTATCCGTCCGACGCAAACTTCGTGCTGTTCGGCAACGTCGCAAACCCGCAGCGCGTTTTTGACGAGCTGTTGGCGCAGGGCATCATCATTCGCGATGTCGGAATTCCGCACCACCTGCGCGTCACCGCGGGCACCGAGCGCGAGACCACCGAATTTTTGACCGCGTTGGCCGCACTCAACGGCGCGAAGAACGCGAACGGCACACAGACATAGCCTCCTTCGAGGGCACGCGCGCGTGTCGATAGAATGAGTGCATGACGAAGAATGCCCGGATCGCGCGCCTGACGCGACAGACGAGCGAGTCCACTGTCAACCTCGAGCTCAACCTCGACGGCACCGGTGTCTCGACCATCTCGACCACGGTGCCCTTCTTTGACCACATGCTGACGGCCTTCGCCAAGCACTCGCTCACCGACCTCACGGTCACCGCAACGGGCGACACCGAGATTGACGTGCACCACACCGTCGAAGACACGGCTATCGTCTTGGGCCAGGCGATCAACGAGGCACTCGGCGATAAGTCGGGCATCTCGCGTTTTGGCGACGCCCTGGTTCCGCTCGACGATGCGCTGGCGCGTGCGGTCGTAGATATTTCAGGTCGCCCCTACCTCGTGCACACGGGTGAGCCAGCCGGTTTTGAGTTTCACCTCATCGGCGGACACTTCACTGGCTCCATGGTGCGGCACGTTTTTGAGGCCATCACGTTCAACGCCGGGCTCACGACGCACATCACGGTGCTGGCCGGGCGCGACCCGCACCACATTGCCGAGGCCGAGTTCAAGGCGTTCGCGCGCGCGTTCCGCCAGGCCAAGGCGCTCGACCCGCTCGTTACGGGTGTGCCGAGCACCAAGGGCGCTTTGTGACGGCTAAGTCCGTCGTTGTATTCGACTACGGTACCGGCAATATTCACTCCGCCATCAAGGCGCTGGAGCTTGCCGGTGCCACGGTCGAACTCACCAAAGATCGAGCCGCGTGTGCCGAAGCCGATGGGCTTGTGGTTCCCGGTGTCGGGGCCTTTGCGGCGGTCATGGAGGCCTTGCTCGCATCCGGCGGCGACGGCATCATCGAGAGCCGTTTGGCCGGTGGAAGGCCCGTGCTCGGAATTTGCGTAGGCATGCAGGTGCTCTTTGACCACGGGGTCGAGCACGGCACCGACACGCCCGGGTTGGGCCAGTGGCCGGGCGTGGTGCGCAAGCTGTCTGCCGATGTGCTGCCACACATGGGCTGGAATACGGTCGATGCTCCTGCCGACTCGGTGCTCTTCGACGGCATTCACGATGAGCGCTTCTATTTTGTACACTCGTATGCGGCCACCGAGTGGACGCTCGACGTGAGTGATCCGTTCCCTGCCCCACGCGTGACGTGGGCGACCTATGGTGAGCCGTTCGTGGCGGCGGTCGAGAATGGGCCGCTGTCGGCCACACAATTTCACCCTGAAAAGTCCGGCCCGGCCGGAATCCGCCTGCTGACCAATTGGATTAATTCGCTATGACCACTCCCGTTCTTGAACTTCTGCCCGCCGTCGATGTCGCCGAGGGTAAGGCCGTGCGCCTCACCCAGGGCGAGCTCGGCACCGAGACTAACTACGGCGATCCCGTCGATGCTGCCGGCGACTGGGCCACGCAGGGTGCCGAGTGGATTCATTTGGTCGATCTCGACGCGGCTTTTGGCCGGGGCGAGAATCGCGCCCTCCTGCGCCGCGTTATTGCGGCGGTGCCCACCGTAAAGATCGAGCTCTCTGGTGGTATTCGCGATGATGCCAGCCTCGACGCCGCGCTCGAGAGCGGCGCAACGCGCGTCAATCTCGGCACGGCCGCTCTCGAAGATCCCGCGTGGGCGGCCTCCGCCATTGCTCGCTACGGCGATCAGGTTGCCGTGGGGCTCGACGTGCGCGGTGAAACCCTGGCTGCCCGTGGCTGGACCAAAGAGGGCGGCAACCTGTGGGATGTTCTCGCCCGCCTCGAAGACGCCGGTTGCGCGCGCTACGTGGTGACCGACGTTACGCGCGACGGCATGCTCAACGGCCCTAACGTCGAACTGCTCACCAGCATTGCCCAGAAGACCAACAAGCCGGTGGTTGCCTCCGGCGGCATTTCGAGTCTTGACGATCTGCGCGTACTGCGTGAGCTCGTGCCTCAGGGTGTCGAGAGCGCCATCGTCGGCAAGGCACTCTACGCCGGCAAGTTCACGCTGATTCAGGCCATCGACGTCGCCTACAACTAGGGCGCCAGCACATGTTCGGCTCAAACGAGCACGCCGACTCGGCCGGGCAGTCGTGGTCCGGGCGTTCCTTCGAGCCGAACGCTTTCGCGGCCGATGACGGATCGACTCCGGTCGCCTTCGCTGAGGCCATCGCCCACTTCCGTTCTCTTGCCGAGGATGACACCACACGAGCCGCCGCCCACGCCGCCGTTGTGGATGCGGTGCGCGTGAGCCGGTTTCTCATTCCGCTTATTGCCGAGGTCGGAGACGAGGGCGTGAGCCCGGCCGGACTGCGCGTTGACAAGACGCAGGAACTCGCGGTGGTGCACGTCGAGGGTCCGGACGGACAAACCGTGCTGCCGATCTTTTCGAGTGTCGCCGCCATGACGGCCTGGCGCGCCGATGCCCGACCCGTGCCGGCCGACGGCCTGCGCGCCGCCGCGTCCGCTCTGCTCGACGACTGCAGCTGGGTGGTCGTTGATGCCACGAGCGACACCGAGATCGTGTTGCGCAGGCCCACGCTTCGAGCGATTGCCGCCGAGCAGCCTTGGACACCGCCACACGCCGATCCGGATGTGGTGGCCGCGGTGCACACGGCCACCAGCAGTGATGGGCGGATCAACGATTTCACCCTTGTTAGTGGCGACCCTGATGCCCACGGCTTCGGTCACGACCTGGTGATTCGCCTCACGCTCGCGCTGCGCATGGCTCCCGATGACTTGACTCAGCTGCTCGCCGATCTGCGCAGACGCCTGGGCCAATCAGAGCTGCTCGCCGAGCGGGTCGACAACCTGCTCGTGCAGGTCGTGCCTCGCCAAAACTAGGGTGCGAAATCTATCGCTGCCGGTCTCGCGCTGCTGCTTTTGGCACGCCGGCGTCGATCCTAAGTCTTTGGGTCTTCAGGGAGAGCCGGCCACCTAGCCCAAGGTCGAGATCACGACCGACTTGGTGCGGGTGTAGGCCTCGAGCGCCTCGGGACCGTATTCGCGTCCCCAGCCGGATGCCTTCACGCCACCAAACGGCACGGCCGGGTCGAGCAGCGCCCACGCGTTGACCCAGACGATTCCGGCATCCAGGGCCGCCGATACTCGGTGCGCCCGAGCAATGTTGCCCGTCTGCAATCCCGCGGCCAAACCATAGGGCGTGCTGTTGGCCAGACGAATAGCCTCTTCCTCGGTGTCGAAGGGCTGCACGGTGAGCACCGGGCCAAAGGTTTCTTCGGCAACGGCCACATCGTCGTTGGGCAGGTCGGCCAAAACCGTGGCCTCGTAGTAAAAGCCGCCATTGAGTTCCATGGGCTTGCCGCCGGCAACAACCCGTGCTCCGCGGGCGATGGCCGCTGCGACGATGCCAGCAACCTTGTCGAGCTGCACCTGGCTCGAGAGTGGGCCAATAACCGTTTCGGGCTTCATCGGATCCCCGATGGGCACGCCGGGCACGGCCTGCGCGAGGATTCCGAGCACGGTTTCATAGAGCGGACGCTCGACCAGCAGACGAGGGCCCGCCATGCAGAACTGTCCCGAGTTGAATACGAAGCCACTGATGATGGCGCCGATGGCCTGGTCAAGGTCGGCGTCGGCGAACAGAATGTTGGCGGCGTTTCCGCCGAGCTCGGCGGTGACCGGCTTGAGGGTCTGACCGGCCAGCGAGGCTACGTGCTGTCCCACCTCGGTGGAACCGGTGAACGCAATCTTGTCGATGTCGGGGTGCGAGACAATGTGATCGCCCAGGCCCGAGCCCGATCCGGTGACCACGTTGAAGACGCCCGCGGGAACTCCGGCTGACGTCAAAATGTCGGCCATGATCAGTGCGGTCAGGGGAGTGTCGCTCGCCGGCTTGTGCACGACGGTGTTTCCGGCGGCCAGTGCCGGCGCAATTTTGGTGCTCGAGAGAATCAGCGGAAAGTTGAACGGCGTTATGGCTCCCACGACCCCGATGGGCTCGCGACGGGTGAAGGCGAACGCCGGTAGCGGCGTCTCGCGCGTGGCACCGTCGAGGTGCTGGGCCATGCTCGCGACGTATTCGTACTGTTCGATCGCGGTGTTCACATCCACGATGTTTGCGAAGGTGATGGGTTTGCCCACGTCAACGCTCTCGGCATAGGCCAGCTCGTCGGAGCGCTCGCGCATGATGTGCGACACGCGAAGCAGGATGCGTGAACGCTCGCGGCCGCTGAGTCCCGACCACTCGCCTTTGTCGAAGGCGGCGCGGGCAGCGGCGACCGCGGCGTCCACATCCGCGGCCGTGGCCCACGCGATGCTCGAGACCACCTCGCCGGTAGCGGGGTTAATCACATCGTGGCGTTGACCATCGGATGACTCACGCCATTCCCCATTGATAAACAACTTGCCGGGACCAATTTTGGGTGTTGATGCCATGCGTGATGTCTCCTTTGACCGTGTGTTTCAATTCACGAACAAAATAATCGTATTCGTCGACAAATTTCTCTTGGTTAGTAACAATGATGGAGAGCGCGCGAGCGCGTTAGTTGACCGGACCGGTCCACTTCTCGCCCGGGCCCTTGCCAATCGGGTCGGGGAAGGGGCTGGCCTCGCGAAACGCGAGCTGCAGCGAACGCAGGCCGTCGCGCAGGGGACGCGCGTGCGAATCCGAAATCTCAGGCGCCGCTGCCGTAATGAGCCCGGCCAGCGAGTTGATGAGCTTGCGCGCCTCATCCAGATCCATGTGAGAGTCGCCCGACTCATCATCGGCGAGTCCACATTTGATGGCGGCGGCGCTCATCAGGTTCACCGCAACCTCAACAATCACCTCAACGGCAGGCACTTCGGCGATGTCACGAGTGGCGCTGTCAATGGGGGATTCGCTCACGAGAGTGTCCTCTGGTAGTCTAATGCAGGTTCGTCGGGCTTGCCCGGCGGCTCATGAAGAGGAGAAATCCCACCCGCAGCCTTCAGGTTACCGGGTCTTGCACTCCGCCTCGTGCTTCGGCAGGTGGCAGGTCAGGGTGTAACGCACGCAGAACGTACCGACAAAGTACATCGAAAGTTCAGCGTGTGTGTGAAAAGTGCTCGAGCAGATATTCGGCTCGCGCGCGGCTCACGACGACTCTTCTTCGCCCCGATGGGAACACCCTCGGGATGACGTCATAAGAGGAGCATCAGTATCAGCGATCCACGTACTAACGACAGAATCCGCGTACCCGAAGTACGCCTGATTGGCGCCGGTGGCGAACAGGTGGGGGTCGTGGCAATCGAGATTGCCCTGCGAATGGCGCAGGAGGCCGATCTCGATCTCGTTGAGGTGGCTCCCGAGTCCAAGCCGCCCGTGGCCAAGATCATGGATTACGGCAAGTTCAAGTACGAAGCGGCGCAGAAGGCCAAGGAGGCCCGTCGCAACCAGGCCAATACCATCCTCAAAGAGGTTCGCTTTCGCCTGAAGATTGACGACCACGACTACGAAACCAAGCGCAAACGTGCCATCGGCTTTCTCGGACAGGGCGACAAGGTCAAGGCCATGATTCTGTTCCGCGGCCGTGAGCAGTCACGCCCCGAGCAGGGCGTTCGTCTGCTGCAGCGTTTTGCCGAGGATGTCTCGGAGTTCGGCACGGTCGAACACACGCCTCTGATCGACGGTCGCAACATGGTCATGGTGATTGGTCCGCTCAAGAGCAAGACGGATGCCAAGGCCGAGCAGAACGCCAAGCGCAACGCCGCCAAGGAGGCCGCTCGCGGCGCCCGGGTAGCGGATGCCGGGGCGGCATCGACGAAGCCCAAGTCGGTTGAGCTTGTCGAAACCACGCCTGTCGAAACCGCGCCTGTCGAAACCAAGCCGGTCGAAACCGCGCCTGTCGAAACCACGCCTGTCGAAACCCCGACGCCGGTGGTTGATACTTCGACAAGCTCAGCACAGCGGCTTGTCGAAACCAAACCGGCCGCCAAGGCCGCGGTCAAGGCGCCCGCCGCTAAATCCGCACCGGCTAAGGCTCCGGCAACCAAGGCCGCAGCAGCCAAGCCAGCCACGGCCAAGCCCGCTGCAGCTAAGGCGACATCGGCCGCAAAGCCGGCAGCGACTAAGCCCGCCGCCGCCAAGGCACCAGCCAAGCCCAAAACAGAAAAGCCCGCCGAGTAAACCTCGGTTCACAAACCATCGAGCCAGACCAAACCACGCACATCCTTTCGGCTGTGCGCCACCTAAGGAGAAACAAATGCCCAAGCAGAAGACCCACAGTGGGTCCAAGAAGCGCTTCAAGGTAACCGGAACCGGCAAAATCATGAAGCAGCAGGCCGGCATGCGCCACAACCTTGAGGTTAAGGCCAGCAAGCGCAAGGCGCGCCTGAACCAAGACCAGGTTCTCGCACCCGCAGACGCAAAAGTCATCAAGAAGCTTCTCGGCCGCTAGCCCCCACCCTCAAGAAAAGGAAACAAGATCATGGCACGTGTAAAAAACGCCGTCAACGCCGCGAAGAAGCGCCGCGTTGTACTTGAGCGCGCTGAGGGCTACCGCGGACAGCGTTCGCGCCTTTACCGCAAGGCCAAAGAGCAGGTCACGCACTCGCTCGTCTACGCCTACCGCGACCGTCGTGCTCGCAAGGGTGAGTTCCGTCGTCTGTGGATCCAGCGCATCAACGCCGCTGCTCGCCTGAACGGCATGACCTACAACCGCTTCATCCAGGGTCTGGATGCCGCCGGTGTCACGGTCGACCGCCGCATGCTGGCCGAGCTCGCCGTCAACGACGCAGCCGTGTTCGCCACCCTCGTGCAGACCGCCAAGAAGGCACTGCCCAAGGATGCCGCCAAGGCCGTCGAAGCCAAGTCAGCGACTGCCAAGGCGCCTGCCGCCGAGGCAGAGTCAAAGGAGAAGGCGGCTGCTGCCGCCGAGTAGGTTCTGATGCTCGACAACCCTCGCGCTCCACGCGTCAAGGCGGTTGCCAAGCTTTCACAGCGGGGAGCCCGGTCTGAGACCGGGCTTTTCCTGTTGGAAGGCCCTCAAGCAGTGGCCGAAGCACTCGCGTACCGACCGCAGACCATCGTCGAGCTCTACGCCACGCCCACGGTGCTCGAGCGTTACGCCGACATCGCCGCCACGGCGGTTGATGCGGGCGTCGACGTGGAGTTCGCCACCGAAGAAGTGATCGACGCCATGGCCGACACCGTCACACCGCAGGGCATCATCGCGGTGTGCGCGCAGTTCCCCACCGCCCTGAAAGACGTCTTTGAAGGACGCGACGGGGGAGCACCCCAGCTGGTCGTCATCCTCGAAGAGGTGCGCGACCCCGGCAACCTGGGCACGATCATCCGCGTGGCTGACGCCGCCGGTGCCGACGCCATCATCATCACGGGCCGCTCGGTCGACCTGTACAACCCCAAGGTGGTGCGTTCCACCACGGGTTCGCTCTTCCACCTGCCCATCTCAGTCGACGTTGAACTCGATGACGTGCTCGTGCGTGCCCGCGCTGCCGGTCTCAACATTCTTGCCGCCGACGTCAAGGGCGACGACCTGCCCGGCGTGGCCGCCGATGGAACGCTGGCCAAACCCACCGCCTGGCTCTTCGGTAATGAAGCTCGCGGCCTCACCGACGAAAACCTGGCCCTCGTTGATCGCGCCGTGAAGGTGCCCATCTATGGCGACGCCGAGTCGATGAACCTCGCCACGGCGGCCAGCGTGTGCATCTACCAGAGCGCGTTTGCGCAGCGACCCTCTGCGCTCTAGATCCTGATTCAGGGCTTTTTGTCCTGTGTTAAAGGGTAAAGACCCTGCCTTTCGAATCGCCGCGCGATGTTGACGAGTGCGAGGGCTTGACCGCCGCCCGGCGAGAGTGTACAAATAGGTCAGCACCTGCTTTCCTATTCACATTCTCAATGAAAGGCACAATCGTGAAACGTCGTACCTCTATAGCGGCTTTTGTCGCAGCGGCAGCCGTTGTCGCAACACTTACTGGATGTTCAGCCTCGGGGGGAGGTGACAACGCCAGCACCGAACCGCTTCCGATCGGATTGCTCACTGACCTGAGTGGAGCCGCGGGTATCTTCGGTCCGCCCACACAGAATGCGGCCGAACTCGCCGTCGAAGAGATCAACGCCGCGGGTGGCGTTAACGGGCAGACCGTAAAACTCATCGTCGCTGATGAAACCGGTGTTCCTACTGCTGGAGTGAGCGCAGCGCAGCGCCTCATCCAGGAGGACGGAATCGTCGCCCTCTTCGGACAGCACAACAGTGCTACTCGCGATGCCGTCGCCCCGGTGACGACCACAGCGGGAATTCCCTACTTTCACACACCGCTGGCCGAAGGTAACTTCTGCTCCGCGAACGTGATCTCAAACGGCGAGGTTCCTGCACAGCAGCTCGCGCCGGCGATTCCCTATGTGCAGGACGCGACGGGAAAGAGCAAGTGGTTCCTTCTTGGCGCTGACTACATCTGGGGTCAGACCGTCGTTGCTCAGGCCGCAAAGTACATCGAGGCTAGTGGTGGCGAGGTCGTTGGTCAGGAATTAGTACCCATCGGTACTACTGACTTCCAGAGTGTCATTACGAAGATTAAGCAGAGTGGTGCTCAGCTCATCATTCCGGCTATCTTCGGTGGCGACGCGATCACCTTCGAAAAGCAAGCGTTCGATGCGGGCGTTGGTAACTCGGCCGTGCAGCGACTCGGCGTGATCTATGAAGACGGCACCCTGGGCGCCATGGGACCGGAAGTGACCAGCGGAATGTACGTCTCGATGGCTTACAACGAGGCCCTCGACACCGCTGCGAACACAGCGTTCCTCGATGCCTACTACGCCAAGTTTGGTGCCGACGCGCCGCCACAGACGGCTCTTTCTGAGCAGACCTTTGTGGCAATTCACGCCTGGGCAGATGCGGCCAACAAGGCCAAGTCAACCAAGAGTGCCGATGTTCTCAAGGCTCTCTCCGGCCTGAAATACGAAGGTCCCTCGGGAACGGTCACGTTCGGTTCTGATCACTTCGCAACACAGTCCATCGTGTTGACGCAGGTTCAGCCGGATGGCATGTCGGTCGTCGTCACGACGTTCGACTCCGTTGCCCCCGAGCAAGACTGCAACGAACCCATGGGCAAGTAGGACTCGTCCCACCCCATGGATTTCGCATTCATCGTCGACCAGGGCCTGGGTATCTTGGCAACAGCCTCGGTATCCGCCCTGGTCGCGATGGGTCTTGCCATGTCGTTCCGACTGATGGGCATCATCAACCTCGCCAGCGGTGACTTCATGATGATCGGGGCCTATTCGGTCCTGACCTGCTTAGCAATCGGGCTCCCCTACATCGTGGGGGTGCTCGTTGCTTGCGTTGTCGGGTTCTTGCTCGGGGCAGTTACCGAGCGGACCCTCTTGCGGCGTTTCGTGAGAGCCCCCGAGCTCGCCATTCTTGGCACCTTTGGGCTCGGCATTGTGATCAGACAGGTCGTAGAACTTATCTACGGCAAGAACTTCCAGTTTGTTGAAAACCCACTGCCGGGTTCGGTCGAGATTTGGGGAGCCGAGTTCCCGCTTTACCGCCTCGTGTTGATTGGCGTATCGGTCGTTGTCATCGGCGCCGTCCTCCTTGTGCTCACCGTGACACCGATTGGTGTCAAAGTACGTGCCGTCGCAGCAGACGGCGATCTGGCAGAAACCCTCGGCGTCCGATCCGGCGGACTCAAACTCGTGATTTTTGCGGTGAGCACGCTAATGGCCAGCCTGGCCGGATCACTTATCGCTCCTCTGACCAATGTCGGGCCGGGAATGGGCAACGCCTACCTGTTCGTCATGTTTGTGGTGGTGATCGTGGGCGGTGCCCGGGTGAGCATGGTGCTCGTAGCAGCCCTGGCAATTGCTGTCGTTCAAAACGTCACGACCCTCGTCATCGACTCTCTCGTCGCCAAGCTGGCGATCCTGGCCATGGCGTTCATCGTTTTGGCAGCCACTCGCCCGTCTACGAAGGGAAACATCGTATGATTCGGCGTTCGATCGCAGTGCTCGCTTCTCTCGCTGTGCCGCTCATCGCGCTCTCGCTGGGCGGTTATCAGGGCAGTCTCTTCGCTCAATTCGCTCTCTATGGCGTTGCGACGGCCGCCCTCGCGCTCTGTTGGGGATTCGCCGGAATCCTAAGTCTTGGCCACGCTGTCTCATTTGGAATCGGGGCCTACGTTGCCGCCTGGTGCGGCATTAACATCCCAGAAGGCGGAACCCTCCTCGGCATTCTCTTCGGCGGGCTCGCCGCAGGGGCCGTCTCATTGCTTGTTGGCCTGGTGGGTCTTCGGGGTCGGGTCAACGTCATCACGTTCGCCCTCCTCACCTTCGTTTTACTCTTTGGCGCGGTCGAGGTGGTCAATCAGCTGACGCCCGTCACCGGAGGCTTCAACGGACTTGCCGGGGTGCCTGGCCTGAATCTGGGCGACCTGTGGACCGCCGACCCTGTGGCGCAGCGGGTCATCGTGACAATCGCCGCGGTCGGTCTCTTGTGGCTCCTCATCATCGTGGCACGAAGCCCTTTTGGTGGTGCACTCGTGCTCGCCAAGACACACGCCATTCGAGCCGCCTCATCCGGTTACAACATTCCCGCCTTCCGAATCGGAACATTTGCGTTCGCGGGTGTTGTCACCGGGCTAGCGGGAGCGCTCTTCTCCACCCAGACCCAGTTCGTCGCGCCGGATCAGATTAGCTTGGTCCTGGCCACGAACTTCGTTCTCTGGGCGATGATTGGTTCGCGCACAAGCATCATTGGGGCCTTCTTCACAGCCATCGTCATCAGCTTCATCACCAATGAGCTCGCGGACAAGTTCTTGACCCTCTGGCTACTCGCCATGGGAATCATCTTTATTGTCGTCGTGGTTCTCATTCCCGACGGAATCGCCGAGGCGGTGCTCAAACGACTCCCCGAAAGATGGCGCCCACGACGTGCTGTCACGCTCACGACCACGGAGCAAGCCGGTGCCGGAGGTGGCCAGGCTCTCGAAGCAACGGGCATCACCTGCACCTTCGGAAAATTCACGGCTGTGGATGATGTCGACTTCAACGCAGGTAGCGGTGTCCACTGCCTGATCGGCCCCAACGGTGCCGGTAAATCCACCCTGCTGAACGCGCTCTCTGGCACGGTGCCGCCGACCAGCGGAAGATGGCGCGTGGGCAACACGGATCTCACCAAAATGCGACCGTGGAAGATGGCGCGTGTCGGTGTCGCGCGCAAGTTCCAAGCACCTGCGGTTGCGCCCGAACTCACCGTGGCCCAAAACCTCGCAGTGGCGCGATTGGGTGTGACCGTGCATCCGTTTGCGCTCATCTTCTCACCCTGGCGGGCCGATCTCACCTCCACGGCCTGGCGGATTCTGGAGACCGGCGACCTCGTGAAATTGCTTGACACTCCTGCCTCGCGCCTCGCCCACGGGCAGCGCCAAGTTCTTGAGCTCGCCATGACGTTTGCGAGTCGACCCACCCTGGTTCTGCTCGACGAGCCCACGGCCGGCATGACGGCCGCTGAAACGGCAAGTATCGCGGATATTCTTCGCACCGAAGCCGCGGGGCTCGACATTCCGATTGTCGTTGTGGAGCACGACATGGCCCTGATTCGCTCAGCGGCGTCTGCGGTGACGGTGTTGCAAGCGGGACGCGTGCTTGCCACGGGCACCGTCGCAGAGATAGAGAACAACGCGGAGGTCACTCGTGCGTACGTTGGTGAGGGCCTCTGATGACATTGCTAAATGTGAGCGGGCTCGTTGCCGGCTACGCGGGCGCGCGCATCGTCACCGGTTTAGATCTTGTGATTGAACCGGGAGAAGTCGTGGCCCTGCTCGGGCGAAATGGAGCAGGCAAGAGCACGGCAGTTGCAGCCATCACGGGCACCCTGCCCACCATGGGGGGCACGGTTGCCATCGGTGATATCGACGTGACAAAGGCGCAGCCGTCCCGGCGATTTCAACTCGGAATGCGCACGGTGCGCCAGGACCAACCCATCCTGCGCGATCTCACGGTGGTAGAAAATCTACGCATGGTCGGAGCCTCAAAAGAGGCCGCGGCCGAAGGTTTCTCTTTTCTCGCCGAGCGTGCGTCGCAACGCGCGGGCACGCTTTCGGGTGGTGAGCAGAAAATGCTCGCTGTTGCGCGAACCGCGGCTAACCCGGGTTCGCTGTGGATTCTTGACGAGCCGAGCGAGGGATTGCAACCGAAGAACGTTGACCGGTGTGCGCAGTTGATACGGGAGGCTTCGGCTCGCGGGGTCGGCGTATTGCTGGTCGAACAGCACCTGGGAATGGCTCTCAC
>WLNS01000024.1 GCA_009699665.1 Actinomycetota bacterium | reverse complement strand
TGGAAGAAGTGCAGGCGGGCATTCGCGAGCACACTCAGCTGGGTGTGCTCGAGCAAGACGCGGTTCTCTTCATCGAGCGACTCTCGGCTCGGCAGGCCGGATCGAACATCACCAAGATTGCCGGTCGACTGCCGCTCAACGCTTCGTCGTCGGGTCTCGTGCTGCTTGCCTATTCGCCGCCGGCTTATCAAGACCGCATCCTGTCGTCACCGCTCAAACAACTCTCGACCGAAACGATCGTGGATGCCACCGAGCTCCGTAAGAAACTGGCCGAGGTGCGCAAACGCGGCTATGCCTTTGCGCCGGGCTACATCGAGAGCGTCTCTACGGGAATTGCCGTGCCGGTTTCAGACGGCGCCGGAGTAATTGCGGCCCTGTCGGTGGTGATGCCTCGGGGCAACGAGCGTGAACCCGAAGTGGTGGCCCGGTTGAAGCGGGCTGCGACAGATATTGGCCAGGCAGCCTCCGCGGTGAGATTTTCTTCCCATTGAATGAAAAATACTCACACGTGATCGAGCGAAAGCGGTTTGCTAACTCCTAGACGTTGAACGGCTTCGTGCCGTCCCGAAACAAGGAGAAAACCATGGCTATAACAATGAATACTCAGGTCGCGATTATGGGCGCCGGCCCGTGTGGCCTTCTGCTCGCTCATTTGCTGCAGCGAGCGGGCATCGATTCCATCGTGATCGATGGCAAGACGCGCGAAGAGATTGAGGGTACGGTCAAAGCCGGCATCGTCGAGCAGCCCGCCGCGGAAGTTTTGGTCGGCTCCGGCGCCAGCGCGCGTGCCATGAATAAGGAGTACGAGCACCACGGTATTACCTTCGATTTTGAGGGTGAGAGCCACCGTTTCGATTTCACCAAACTCGTTAACAAATCGGTGTTCTTGTTCCCCCAGCACGAGGTTCTCATCGACCTGATTGCGGCTCGCATTGCGGCCGGAAACCCGCCGCTGTTCGAGCACCTCGCCGAGAAAATCATCGACGAGAACACGACTAACCCCAAGGTTGTGGGCAAGACCGCAACCGGCGAAGAGTTTGAAATTTCGGCCGACGTGATCGTGGGAGCCGACGGCTCGGCGTCGATTGCCCGCATCGCTGTCAACGGTTCGCAAATCTCGGGCTACTTTCGCGAGTACCCGTTTGCCTGGTACGGCATTCTCACCGAGGCGCCGCCGAGTGCCGAGGAGCTCATCTACTCGCGCTCCGAAGAGGGCTTCGTGCTCATCTCAACGCGCAGCCCCGAGATTCAGCGCATGTATTTTCAGTGCGACCCCACCACCGACCCCAACTCGATCGGCGACGAAGAAATCTGGGCCAAGTTGCAGCTGGGCGTCAAGGTCGAGCTCAAACGGGGACCGATCTTTCGCAAAGACGTCTTGCGCTTCCGTTCGTTCGTGGCGTCGGGCCTGCGCAACAACCGCATCTTCCTCGCCGGCGATGCGGCACACACCGTGCCGCCCACGGGCGCCAAGGGCATGAACCTCGCCTTCTCGGATGTGCTCTGGCTCAACCAGGCCCTGCGCGCGTTCTTCTTAGAAGGCACCGAGGCGCTGATGGACACCTATCAAGAAGATGCTCTCGACCGCATCTGGAAGGCTCAGAACTACTCGTACTGGATGACGTCGATGCTGCACATCGCGCCCGACGCCTCAGACTTCGACAAGAAGCGACAGCTCGGCGAGCTCTACGCCGTCACGGGCTCGGAGTACGCCCGCCAATATGTCGCCGAGGGCTACACCGGCTGGGAATATGGAGCGGACTGGCGTTAGGTCAAGCACGCGTTACCGATGCCTCGAGCCCATGGTTCGGGGCATCGGCACTTATCCTGAGAGCGGAGGCAACTATGGATTCACTGACACGACACACCGACTACGGCAACGAGGGCCTGTCTGAAGTCGAGGCTGGCCCCGACCCGCTGGATCTCTTGGCACGGTGGTTGTCAGATGCCGAGTCGGCCGAAATCTTTGAACCGAACGCAATGGTGATTTCTACCGTTGATGCCGACGGCTCCCCGTCGTCGCGAACTGTTCTGCTCAAAGGGCTGGATGCTACGGGCCTCAGGTTTGTCACGAACTACCTGTCTCGAAAGGGCCGTGCGCTCGCCGAGCACAATCGAGTCTCGCTCGTTTTTCCCTGGTATGGATTGAAGCGTCAGGTAATCGTTTCGGGCGTGGCAGTGCCCACCGACGCCGAGACCAGCACGAGCTTCTTTGACCGCCGTCCGCACGGCGCCCGCCTCGCCGCCATCGCCAGCGATCAGTCTGAGCCCATCGCGTCGCGAGACATTCTTGACGAGCGCATGGCGGGTCTCGAGCAGCAGTATCCCGAGGGATCGCCGATTCCGCGCCCCGAAAAGTGGGGTGCCTACCACGTGACGCCCGACCGGTTCGAGTTCTGGGCCGGTCGCTCCAAGCGCTTTCACGATCGCATCGTCTTCACCCGCACCTCGGGGGCTGAAGAACCCGCAACGTGGTCAGTGTCGCGACTTCAGCCGTAACGTGGCGGAGTCTCCCTCTGTGAGCTGAGGAGCTTGCGTTTAGGAGCCCGTGCTCGAGCCCGAGCCGGTGCGTGACCGTGAGCGGCGCACGAGCGGAATCGTGATCGCCAGAGCAATCCCGGCGAGAATCACCAGAAGCCCCAGCCACGGCAGAATGAAACCGATGCCCACGACGAGAAGCACGAACGCCGTGCCGATGCTGTTGAACCCATTGACGAGTCCGTCGATGAAGGTGAGGTTGGCGGGCGTTCCCACCGCGGTCGCGGTGACATCAACGGTGATCGCGGTCATGTCGATTTGGCTCGCGAGGTAGTCCTGCTGAGCAATCAGCGAGTCGAGTTCTGCCTGACGCGTCGAGATGGCCGCCTCGGCAGCGAGCAGGTCGGTCACGTTAGTCGCCGCCGACTGCAGGCCGCGCAGGGCGGCGAGGCTCTCGGTGAGCGCCGAAATGCGCGCCGTGAGATCGGCCTGCTGTTGACCCACGTCGTATTGGCTGTGGTTGTTCGACGACACATGGCCGAGTTCTTTGAGCGCGGCTATCACGCCGGACGCTTTTTCAGTGGGGATGCGCAGCGTGAGAGAGACATAGTCGGTGGGCCCCGCGCCCCCCATGGTGACGTCGCCTGTGACGCCCGAAAGTGGAACCACCACACCCCCGCCAGAACTCTCTGACCGAGATTCGACGTACCCGCCGGCGTCGGTGGCGATTGTTGCCGCCTGGTCGGCGATCGCTACGGGGTTATTCGCCGTCAGCGAGATCCACGTTGTGGTCACGGTCGAGGTGCCGCCGATTCCCGAGTTGGAGAGCGGGGCAACACCCGAGCTCGAGTCCTTAGCGCTGCCGGCTACCAGACCAGAGTCGGCGGCACCCGGGCTCACCGCGACATCCGAGCCGGATGAACCGGAAGATGTTCCCGGCGATCCGAGGTTTTCTCTGCCCGTTTGAGCGCAACCGGCGAGGGTGATGGCCAGCAGAGTCGCTGTTGAAGCGATGAGCAGGCGGGATATCAGTGTCATAGGTCAACGATAGGTTGCAGAAGCTGGCGGAAACCCCCAGAAAGCCTGTGAATAAGTGGAAAACTTGGGAACAAGTTATCCACAAGTGTGGACGACACGCCCACAATATGTAGGGGTTGGGCAACAGTCAGCGCCCCTGTATATAGTGGTCAAGCGTCACTTGTCGACGCAGCAGACGTAACGGGAGTCAAGAGTGTCCATCACAGTAGTAAAACGCAACGGTCAGCGCGAATCTTACGATGCCAACAAGATCAATCTCGCTATAGAAGAGGCATCTTCGGGCCTGCATGACTCCATCGCGTGGGTCACGCAGATTGCTACCGAGCTCGAAATTACGCTCTTTGACGGCATCACCACACAGCAGCTCGACGAGGCTGTTATTCAGGTTGCCCTGCAAAACGTCAAAGATGACCCCGCGTTTGATGTTGTTGCTGCCCGACTGTTGCTCAAGACCATCTACAAGCGCGTGCTGGGCGACTACAGCAACCGCGAACAACTCATGGCTTTGCACCGCGAGCACTTTGCCCCCAACATCCTGCGCGGTGTTGAGGAGGGCCTGCTCGACCCCCGACTGGGTGAACTTTTCGACCTCGACGAGTTGGCCGCCCAGCTCACGCCAGAAAATGATGACCTGCTCAAATACATCGGCGTTGTTACGCTCAACAACCGCTACGGCATGAAAGGGCGCAACGGCGACCCGCTCGAGGTACCGCAGTACTTCTGGATGCGCATCGCTATGGGACTCTCGCTGAATGAGGCCAACCCCACCCAGCACGCCCTTCGCTTCTACGCCAAGATGAGCTCGCTCGAATACCTGGCCGCCGGCTCAACGCTCGTCAACGCGGGCACCATCTACCCCCAGCTGGCCAACTGCTTCGTCATGGAAATGCAAGACGACATGGAGCACATCGCCAAGACCACGCGTGACGTCATGTGGCTGACCAAGGGCACGGGCGGCATTGGGCTTTCCGTGACCAAGCTGCGTGCGCAGGGCTCGCCCATTCGCTCGAACAACACCACGTCGACCGGCCCGATCCCGTTCATGCACACGATCGACTCCATCCTGCGCGCCGTCAGTCGTGGCGGCAAGAAGTTCGGTGCCCTGTGCTTCTACATGGAGAACTGGCACATGGACTTCCCGGAGTTCCTCGACCTGCGCCAGAACTCGGGCGACCCTTACCGTCGTACGCGCACGGCCAACACGGCCGTGTGGATCAGCGACGAGTTCATGAAGCGCGTTCAGAACGACGACGACTGGTACCTCTTCGATCCGCTCGAAGTCACCGACCTCAACGAGCTGTACGGCAAAGAATTCTCGGAGCGCTATAACCACTACGTGGCCGAGGCCAAAGCCGGCCGTATCGACATGTTTAAAAAGATCGGCGCACGCGAGCAGTTCAAGGCCATCCTGATTTCACTGCAGACCACGAGCCACCCGTGGTTGACCTGGAAAGACACCATCAACCTGCGTGCGCTCAACAACAACACCGGAACGATTCACTCGTCCAACCTGTGCACCGAGATCACGCTGCCGCAAGACGAAGACAACGTATCGGTGTGCAACCTCGCGTCGATTAACCTGTCGCGCCACCTTATCAACGGCAAAATTGACTGGGCCAAGCTCGAAGAGAGCGCCAAACTGGCCGTGCGTCAGCTCGACAACCTCATTGACATCACGCGTTCGTCGGTGCACGAGGCTGACTTCTCCAACAGCGAGAACCGCGCCATCGGTCTGGGCCTCATGGGCTTCACCGACATCGTTGAGCGCTTGGGACTGAGCTACGAGTCGGAGGCCGCTTACGACCTCATCGACGAAATCACCGAGCACATCTCCTACGCCGCCATCGAGGCGAGCGTGGAGCTGGCCCAGGAGCGCGGCTCGTACAACAACTTCGCCGGCAGCCGTTGGTCGCAGGGACTCGTTCCCTTCGACTCCATCGACCTCGCCGAGGCCGACCGCGGTGTGCCCATCACGGTGTCGCGCAAGACCACCATGGACTGGGATTCCCTGCGGGCTCGCGTCAAGGGCGGCATTCGCAACGCCACGCTCATGGCTATCGCGCCCACGGCGTCCATCGGACTCGTCGCGGGCACCACTCCCGGTCTCGACCCACAGTTCTCGCAGATCTTTAGCCGCGCCACCAGCTCGGGCAAGTTCCTCGAGGTCAACCGCAACCTCGTCGCCGACCTGCAGAAACTCGGATTGTGGGAGCGCGTGCGCGAAGACATACTGCGCAGCCAGGGCGACATTCAGGGCATCGCCATTATTCCCGACCACGTCAAAGAGACCTACAAGACGAGCTTCCAGCTTTCGCCCACCTCGTTCCTACAGGTGGCCGCGCGCGCTCAGAAGTGGATCGACCAAGCCATCAGCCGCAACATGTACCTCGAGACACGCGATCTCGGCGACATGATGGATATCTACGCCGACGCCTGGAACCTCGGCGTCAAGACCACCTATTACCTGCACATGAAGCCACGCCACACGGCCGAGCAGTCCACGGTGAAGGTGAACAAGGCCGAAGAGCTCACCGGAAACGGCGAGCAGACAACCCGCAAGGGCTTCGGCTTCGGTGGCGGATCCGGTCAGACCGCCGAGGCAGACACCGTGTCGGCTGACGCCAGTGCTGCCCCCAGCGTCGCGGCCCCCGCTCGCAAGGGCTTCGGCTTCGGTGCTTCAGCGGGAGGCGGGGCATGAACCCGTCACTAGACCGCGTGGGCGAGTACGCAGTACCGCTCGACCCGATGGACAACCTGCAGTGCGACTCCTGCCAGTAGGCAGAAAAAATCCCTCGACAGACCACCTCGCCAGACAGATCAACTTCTCGACAAACCACCCCGCGCGCAACGCGCGACACCACATACCAATCACGATTTTTCAACTCGAAACCAAGGAGCAATCATGGGAATTCTCGGCACCGGCGTTACCGAGGGCTTGTTGCTCAAGCCCGTTACCTACAAGTGGGCCATGGACCTGTACGACCAGGCCGTAGCCAACACCTGGTTCCCCAACGAGATTCAGTTGGGCGAAGACATCGCCGATTTCAAGAAGATGACCGACGAAGAACGTCACGCCATCACTTTTTTGATGTCGTACTTCAACCCCAACGAACTGTTGGTCAACAAGGCGCTCGCGTTTGGCGTCTACCCCTACGTCAACGCACCCGAGTGCCACCTCTACCTCGCCAAGCAGATGTGGGAAGAAGCCAACCACTGCATGTCGTTCGAGTACGTGCTCGAGACCTTCCCGATTGACCGCGAAGAGGCCTACGGCTCGCACGTCAACGTGCCGTCGATGGCCCGCAAAGAAGAATTCGAGGTCGCCTTCATCAAGCGCATGACCGAGCAGACGCTCGACATCACCACCACCGAGGGAAAGAAGGACTTTGTTCGCAACCTCGTTGCTTACAACGTGATCCTCGAGGGCATCTGGTTCTACTCGGGTTTCATGGTGGCGCTCAGCTTTCGCCAGCGCAACCTGCTGCGCAACTTTGGCTCGCTCATGGACTGGGTGGTGCGCGACGAGTCGCTGCACCTCAAGTTCGGCATCAACCTGATTCTCACCGTGCTCGAAGAGAACCCGGACCTGCAGACCGCTGAGTTTGCCGACGAGATCAAGCAGATGATTCTCGACGCGGTTGAGATGGAAGAGCAGTACAACCGCGACCTGCTGCCCAACGGCATCTTGGGTCTCAACGCCAACTACATCAACCAGTACGTGAAGTACCTGGCCGACCGTCGCCTTGAAGAGCTCGGCTTTGAAGCCGAGTACAAGGTGTCGAACCCGGCCAAGTGGATGGCCACCGCTAACGACACTCTGCAGCTGGTGAACTTTTTCGAGTCGACCAACACGAGCTACGAGTCGAACGCCTCGGCTACCGTCGCCCACTAGCCGCGAGCGAGATTCGCCACATCATCGCGGAGCACGTTTCACCGAAGCCAACGAACTTATGCTTTCGCGTCTCGCACTCATTCGGTTAGATTGATGCTCTGTGTACGCACAAGATGCGCTCACATCACCAGTAGAGCTAAGGACATCACATGAAGAAGCGAATTATATCCGCGGTCGCCATTGCGGGGATTGCCGCACTCGCGCTGACCGGCTGCGTGAACAACTCAGGCGGGTCTAACGCCGACGACACGTCGGGCTCCGCAGTCAGCGTCGACCAGGCCGCCGCAGACCTGCTGCCCGACGACATCGCCAAGTCGGGCGTTCTCACCATCGGCACCGACCCCACCTACCCACCGAACGAGTACAAAGACGAGGCGGGCAACCCCATTGGCTGGGACATCGAGCTCGCCGATGCCGTGGCCGCGAAGCTGGGTTTGAAGACCGAGTACACCGTGTCATCCTTTGCCAACATCATCCCCAGTGTTGAGGGCGGAACCCTGAACATGGGCCTCTCCTCGTTCACTGACACCGCCGAGCGTGAGAAGACGGTTGACTTCGTTGACTATTTCCAGGCCGGCATCCTGTGGGCTTCCGCCGCGGGCAACAAGGTCGACCCGGAAGACGCTTGTGGGCTCAAGGTTGCCGTTCAGGCCACCACCTACCAGGACACCGATGAGGTTCCTGCGAAGAGCGCCGCGTGCGTCGAGGCTGGCAAGCCCGCCATCACCATCGTGCCCTTTGACACGCAGGACGCTGCCACGGCGGCGGTCACTCTGGGTCAGGTTGATGCAATGAGTGCCGACTCACCCGTGACGGCCGCGGCAATCGCTGCCAGCAAGGGCAAGCTTCAGGCGGCCGGGTCCTCGTTTGATGTCGCTCCGTATGGTTACGTGATTGCCAAGGGCAGCAAGCTCGTCCAGGCAATTCAGGCTGCACTGCAGTCGTTGATTGATGACGGAACCTACCTGAAAATCCTGAACAACGCAGGCGAGGCCGACGGGGCCATCACCAAGGCAACCATCAACGCGGGAAGTTAGTTCGCTCCTCTCGAGTAGAGACACCATGACACAAAATCCGGAGCGGCGTGGTTCGGCAGGGATGCCGGATTCCGTCGCTCCGGATTTTGTCTCGATTCGTGCCGTTAAGTTGCGCCACCCGTGGCGTTGGGTCATCGGTGTCGTTCTTCTCTTACTCGTCGCTCTCGTCATCATCGATGCCGCCCAGCGCGAGGCCTTCGATTGGCCGTCGGTGGGCAAATACATGTTCGACAGGCGCGTCTCATTGGCGGCATTGACCACCTTGGAACTCACCGTCTCGTCGATGGTCATTGGCATCGTCCTCGGTATCGTGCTCGCCGTCATGCGCCTGTCGCCCAACCCGATCCTCAAGTCCATTTCATGGTTCTACCTCTGGATCTTCCGCGGCACCCCGGTCTACGTTCAGTTGGTGTTCTGGGGCCTCATCGCGGTGATCTACAACACCATCGACATCGGTATTCCGTTCCAGCAGCCGTGGATCTCGTGGGAGACGAAGGCTGCGCTCAGTACCTTTGCACTTGCCATCATCGGCCTGGCGCTCAACGAGGCCGCCTACATGGCGGAGATCGTGCGCGCCGGTCTGCTCGCCGTCGACGCGGGTCAGGATGAGGCCGCGCGGGCGCTGGGCATGACCTGGTTCCAGAGCATGCGACGGGTGATCATTCCCCAGTCGATGCGCGTGATCATTCCGCCCACGGGCAACGAGGTCATCTCGATGCTCAAAACAACGTCGCTGGTTACGGCCGTGCCGTTCACTCTTGACCTGTATACGCGGACGCGCGATATCGCCGCCGAGACGTTCAATCCGATCCCCCTGCTCATTGTGGCCTCGGTGTGGTACCTGTTCTTCACCTCGATACTGATGATTGGCCAGTTCTTCCTGGAGAAGCGCTTTGCCCGGGGTGTCGGCGAGCTCGGCCGGATCAAGATTCCCTCGAGCCGTTTCGCGGGAACAGCCGCGGTCAGTCCTTCCCTCGCAGACCCGGATTCAGGTGACAAACGATGATGACACCCATGGTTCGCGCCGAGGGCGTGGTTAAGCGCTTCGGATCTAACGAAGTACTCAAGGGCATCACGCTCACTGTCAATCGTGGTGACGTCATGTGCCTCGTCGGACCGTCCGGTTCCGGAAAGTCAACGTTCCTCCGCTGCATTAACCACCTCGAAGTGGTCAATGCCGGTCGCCTCTACGTTGACGAAACCCTGGTGGGCTACCGGGAAAAGGGCGACAAACTCTACGAACTTCACCCCAGAGATGCCGCCGCGCAGCGTCGCGATATCGGCATGGTGTTTCAGCGATTCAACCTGTTCCCGCACATGACGGCTCTCGAGAATGTGATTGAGGCGCCCACACTCGTCAAGAAGACTCCCAAGGCCGACGCCGTCGCCCGCGGCAAGGAGCTTCTCGACCGTGTGGGGCTGAGCGATCGCATGAATCATTACCCGGCCCACCTTTCGGGCGGTCAGCAGCAGCGTGTGGCCATCGCCCGCGCGCTGGCCATGGACCCCAAACTGATGCTCTTCGATGAGCCCACATCGGCACTCGATCCCGAACTCGTCGGTGAGGTCCTCGACGTCATGAAGGCTCTGGCAAAGTCGGGAATGACCATGATTGTGGTGACCCACGAAATGGGCTTTGCGCGCGAAGTGGGCGATTCCCTGGTCTTCATGGACGAAGGCGTGGTCGTGGAGTCCGGTGATCCGCGGGCCGTTCTCGCGAAGCCCACACACGAGAGGACGAAGGCATTCCTGTCCAAGGTTCTGTAGCTTCGTCACGTCCCGACCCCAGACCACTGAAGACCTACCTGAGCTATGTCCTCGTGGGCGTTGTCGCCGGCTATTTCTCCGGGCTCTTCGGTATCGGCGGCGGCTTCATCATGGTTCCGCTGCTCGTCTTTCTGCTGGGCTTTGACGTCAAGCGGGCGGCGGCCACTTCGCTGGCGGCCATCTTTCTGACCGCGATCGCCGGGGTCATTGGGTATGCCGCAAATGGGGGCGTCGTGTGGGCCGCGGCGATCGCGCTATCGGCGGGCTCGACCGTGGGATCGTTTATCGGCGCCCGTCTGCTTCAGGTGATTCCCCAACGGGTGATGATGTGGATTTATGCAGCGCTCCTCGCGGCCCTTGCCATCCGCATGCTGTGGGCTACGACAACCGACACCGACACGTGGCAGATCACACCCCTGTGGGTGGTCGGATTGGTGTTCACCGGGCTCATCGCGGGCGTCATGGCCGGACTTCTCGGAGTGGGCGGCGGCATCATGGTGGTTCCGCTGCTGATTTCGTTCTTTGGCCTGACGTCTTTTGACGCTCGTGGCACGTCACTTTTTATGCAGATTCCCGCCTCGATTGTCGGCACGCTGACAAACCTGCGCTTCGGCATGGTCGACCGCACCGCAAGTCTCGTCATCGGACTTGTCGCCGCCGGTGTTTCGTTTGCCGGTGTGGCGACGGCCGTCATTCTGCCGAGCTGGATTGCCAACATTCTTTTTGCCGCCATCATGGTCTACACCTCGGTGCAGTTTGCGATTCGCGCGTGGAAGGCGCGACTGCGCTAGAGTCGCGTTGGACCAGAAGTCCACAACGTGAGGAAATCATGGCAAAGGCTGTAGCGCAGTATCCACCGGCGACGGGATTCAACGCCAGCGCGGTTTTTCTGCTGGGAATCGTCTCGGCCATCCAGGTTGCCGATCCTCTGTTGTCGTCGATGGCACTCGTGAAAGCGTCGTCCGAACTCAATTTCTCGGCCAGCACGATGGCCCTCGCCGCGGGCATCTCGACACTGGCCCTCGCCGCCACCGCCATTCCCGGGGGCGTGTTGGCAGATCGGTATGGGCGTCGGCTCATGTTGATGATTGCGGTTCTCGTTGCGGGCGCGGGCGAGCTCATTACGGCGGCTAGCCCCGATGCTCTGATGTACCTGATCGGCCGCATCGTTGCCGGCGCCGCTCTGGGCGTCGTTTTTGGCGCGGCCTACGGAATGCTGCGCAACGTGGCCGCAACAAAATCACTCGGTCCCGCCATGGCGACCTTTAATATTTTGAACGGCGTGGTTCCGGTTATTGCGCTCGTCTTGGGCGGTGTGGTCATCGGACTGAACTGGCGCTTTGCCTACCTGATGCTGCCAATTCTCATGATTGTGTCGTTCTTTCTGATTCCCGTGATGCTGCCCAAGGTCGCGCGCCTGCCCAAAGAGGGCAAGACTGATTTCTTGGGCATGATTCTGGTGGGTCTGGGAATTGTCGGACTGCTCTTCGGACTCAGCATGGCTTCGCACGGCCTCGGCAATCCGCTGTTCTGGGCACCCATCGTGATCGCCGTTGTCGCCTTTGTGCTTTTCGCGATTCGTGAAAACCGATCATCGAGCCCCGTGTTTCCGATCAAGATCTTGACCCACCCGGCCTTCCTCGGCGCCGTCATCATGGGCATTTTTTGGAACATGGGCAGCGCCGCATCCAGCCAGATGCTGCCCAATATGTGGCAATACGTCACCCACGTGAAGTTGGCCGAACTGGGTGCCGCGCAGATGCCCATGGCCGCGGCCGGCATTCTGGGTTCGGTCATCGCTGGCTTGGCGCTGGGACGCGGGAGCAAGCCCCGCACCACCGCCGTCATTGGTTATGCCCTGATGACCGTCGGGTTTGTGTATTACTTCTTTCTGCCCACGCCGGCCAGCTACTTGTTATTCATTCCCGGCATGGTCGTTACCGGGCTGGGCTGGATGATGAATGCGACGAGCCAAGGCAATCTCTTCATCACGCTGGCCCCCGAGAAGTATTTTGGCCCCGTGTCGTCGAGCAAGATGGCCGTTGGTCAGTTCGGCTATTCGCTCGGTCTCACCGGTTCGACGGTACTCGTCTCATCCCTGACACTGAGCGGCGTCGAGAAACTGACCAAGGGCGCGGTGTCGGGCGAGGCCAACTGGGATGCCATTACCGAGTACATGGCAAATCCCACCGCCACACCGGCGAATCCCGCCCTCGCCGCGGTGAACGTAGTCGACATTGAGCACATCTATGCCCAGGCATTTAGCACCACCATGCTGGTCATCGGCATCGTCGTGGCGCTAGCCGGTGTGGTGATGTATCTCGTCCTGCGGCGCAAGAACGTGGATGTGCCGACCGACGTGTTTCTGGGCCTCGCACCGGCGACACAGAGCGACTAAACCCAGCTGGGCAGCCACATGAGCATCTGCCAATAGGTCAGCGGAATTTGCATGGCCGTCCAGATGGGATAGAACAAAGCGCTCAGCAGTATGGCGGATATGCCAAAAACGGCGATAGCAATGATTCCGTTGATGCGGCGAGAATCGGGCGCGCTGCGTTTACCCAGCACGAGATACATCACATAGCCGATGCTCAAGATCATGAACGGTTCGTAGACAATCCCATAAAACTCGAACACGGTGCGGTTGAGATACATGAGCCACGGCACGTAGCCGGCCAGCATGCCCATCAGGATGAACGCGGGCTGCCACTTGCGATAGCGGATCACGTAGTAGACGAGAAAGAATACCGCCGCGGTGCCGGCCCACCAGATGAGGGGATTCGGCAAGCCCGAGATTGCTTCGGAGCAGGAGTCCCAGCGGCATCCATTCTCTCCGGCGGCCCGGCCAACGTAGTACATGCTCGTGGGGCGAATCATGAACAGCCACGTCAGGGGGTTGGCCTGATAGGGGTGTGGCGTCGACATGCCGACATGAAAGTTATACATCTCGCCGTGAAATTTTGCGAGCGACTGAAACCAGTTGGGAACCCAGGCGAACAACCCCGACCATCGATCGTCGGGATGATCATCCATCCACATGCGGTTGTAGCCGCCCGAGGTGGTGATCCAGCCGAGCCACGTTGACAGGTATGCCACACAGGCAATGGGCACGGTTTGCAGAAATGTCACCGGCGCGGTGCGCAGCAGTGCTGAGCTCGCCCAGAACGTGAGACCAGCGCGTCGCCGATCGAGTGCGTCCATCACGACCACGTAGATACAGAACGCGGCAAGAAAATATATGCCCGACCACTTCACCCCAGCGCTCAGGCCAAAGGCAAGTCCGGCCAGAATCAACCACGGGCGCCACCAGAGCACGGGTCCCCACGGGGACGATCGGCCTTGTGACGAATTGCGAGCCATCAGCGCCGTGAGTCGGCTCGAGGCGTGTGAGCGGTCGATCAGCACGAGATAAACCCCGGTGAGGGTAAGGGCGGCGAGGATGCCGTCGAGCACCGTGACGCGAGAGAGTTGAATCGCCATACCGTCGATGGCGATGAGCCCACCGGTGAGAACGGCGATGAATGTTGACCCGGTCAAGCGGCGGGCGATCAGCATGACGAGCCAGACAATCACCAGCCCGGCGATGGCCACGGCAAAACGCCATCCGACAGAATTGGCCGCTCCGAACAGCGCCATGCCGGCACCAATCAGCCATTTTCCGAGCGGAGGATGCACGATGTACGACGCGTTGGCGTTGAAGATATTTGTGTCGCCCGCGGCAAACGAGTCGTCGGCGCCGTCGGGCCAGGTTGTCTCATAGCCACGGTTAAAGAGCGACCATCCGTCTTTCACATAAAAGGTTTCGTCAAAGACCAGGCTGTGTGGCTGACCGATGTTCCAGAAACGAAGCACGGCAGCCAGAACGAGAAC
>WLNS01000023.1 GCA_009699665.1 Actinomycetota bacterium | reverse complement strand
TTGAGATAGGCCGCCAGTGTCGCCACCAGGGTCTTGCCTTCACCGGTTTTCATTTCGGCAATATTTCCAAGATGCAGGGCGGCACCACCCATGATCTGAACATCGAAGTGGCGCAGGCCAATCGTGCGCTTTGACGCCTCACGCACGGCAGCAAAAGCCTCAGGCAGCATGTGATCGAGGGTCTCGCCCGCAGCAAAGCGCTGGCGGAAGTCGGTCGTCTCGCCGCGCAATTCCTCATCGGTCAGCGACGCAAAATCTTCTTCGAGCGCATTGACCGAACGCGTCAGGCTCTCGAGCTTGCGAAGGGTGCGGCCCTCGCCCATGCGCAAGACAAAATCAAGAATTGATGCCACAAGAAACTCCGTACGTTGGCGAACTGCAGTGACGTTCGTTGGGTCGTTCCGATGCCGAAACGCCGTTTCCTATGTTACCGGTTTGGCGCGAAGTTACCCTGAGTGCCGTTGGAGCCGGTCAGACGGCACGCTTAGCTGGGCCCGTTAACCGGGACGGACCCGTCGCAACGCGCTCGATGACATCAGCCGATGCGGGTTCAATGTCGACCTCACGAAAGGCGTGAGCGCTGGCTTCATGCACCGACAGAGGACGGTGATTGCCCCCTCGATGAACCTTGTGCTTGTCTTTATTTTTTCGCATCTGATCAATGAGGTGACTAAAAGCCATGTCGAAGGCGGCGTACTTGTCTTCGCCGTCGGACTCGGCGCGGAAGGTATGGCCCGGGCAGGCCAACGTGAGTTCCACCCGGTCACTGCCGATGAGACCCTTGCCGGCATGGTGACGACTCAACGTCACGTGCAGATCCTGAGCCTTGGCATCAAACTGGGTGATCTTGCGAATCTTCTCATCGACGTGGTTTCTGAAGCGGTCGGTTATTTCAACGTGACGTCCGACGATCTGCAGTTCCATGACGGTCTCCTCAATTCTGGACGTGCCGCCAACGTTTGTGGCGGATTCCTTCGCGCCCCAGTGGATATGTGCACACGCTAGTCCTGTCTTCGGCCCGTGTCATCATGTGGGGGCTGTGAGTTTGCAATGTAAGTCGGCCAGCGACGCGCCATGGCCGCCACCGTCACACCACTCACGTAGCGAGCTCCCGCGGCATAAAGCGCACGGGCTGCCTCGACCATGGTCGCGCCCGTCGTGATCACATCGTCAAACACAATCACAGATTTTCCGGCGATTATTGTGGAACGCCGTGGCGGTACCCACATCGACCCCGCCACATTCGACCACCGTTCATCGGCCGAGAGAGAGGCCTGGTCGACGTGCCGCGCTCTCAGCGTCAGCGACTCCGTTATGTCGAGATTCGCTGCGCGCGCGATGTCACGCAGCGGAAACCATCCCCGTCGCCGATACGCGCCCGGAGATTGCGGCACCGGAACCACAAGGTGGTGTGCGGGCGCTGAAACAGTGCCGCCCAACAGTGTGCCGAGGTAAGAGGACGCCTCTGAACGTCCGCCGTCTTTAAACGCGGTAATCACCCGCAGCAGTTCTGGCGAGCCCATCACGCCGCTCTGCACGTGAAGGGGTGCACCGACGAAGGCGGGAATCACGCGCGCGCGCCCGGGGGTCGCGCGAATGGCCGAATCACAGTCGGCACAGACGAGGACTCCCGGTGTATCGCACGACAGGCACGCTTGCGGAACGACCAGGTCGACCACCTGCCGGAGTAGTCGAGACCATACACGCATGCTCAACATTGTCGACAAAGACGAATCCCCGCGTCGTGACCACCACGCATTGGTTGAAAACGAGAAGTAATTCGAGCGGTTGATGCATTTACTGGACTGTCAGCAGGGCCGTCACTTTCGTTCCCACCACGGACCAGTAGGCCGCCCCCCGGGGCTGAACGAGAATCTGACCCCGTTGCAGTGCGTTGAGTTGCGTCACCGCGTTACCACCCGAGAGAGCGAGCACAGAACTGATGTCGGCATACTTGGAGGCCTGACCACCGACGATCTGCCGGGTCGCCGATGCCACGCCCTTGGCGTCGACTTCAGCCACGGCTACGGTAACCGGATCGAGCCACACCGCATCGACAATCTCTCGGGGTGACGCCACCAACGCGACGGGAACCCCGAGGGCCGTCGGAGTGCCACCACCATCGCGCACGACGCTCGCCACCACGACATGAGATCCCGCGCCGTCCGTGTAGGCAGCCACGGCACGCTGTCCATCGACTGACATGCGCAGGGCCGTGATTGATATGGCTTGCCCCCACGGCACGGAAATCGGCGTTTGGGTTCCCGATGACGATGTCACGCGAACCTGCGTCGGCTCTGACTTCGGCACGCTCCAGACAAAACCGTAGTCGTCCAGTCCGGGAGCAAGCAGCCCGAGCCGGGAGTCAACGAGCTGAACGTCTGCCATGCCGTCTCGCGAATACCAGACGCCCGATGCGTCCAGCAGGGCAATGCGATCGCTCGACGATGACAGCGTTCCGCCGGTGACCCCCGCAAGGTTTAAGCCCGCCGTATTCCCGGTGGTTAGCGCGGTAAACCCCTCGGGAGACATGTAGCCGATTTTTCCCGCCGCAATGACGAGCGGTCGAGCATCCACGGTCGGCATCATCTCGACGACGGCGGTCGAAGACCCGCGATCGATTTGTGTGTTGCCTAAAACCTGTATTTCGACGGACGTCACCGATCTCACCTGTGTCAGCGAAGCTCGCAGCTGCGCCTGCATGGTGCGGAGCGCCTGCGAGCTCGCGCTGAGACCCCGAGCATCTAGGTCTACGACAGCGGTGCCTTCGCGCACGGGCACCGAATCAGCCACGAGAGTCGTTCCCGCGGGAAAAGCCGACGATGCTGCCCCCGTTGACGATAACCATGTTGACGGGCCGGCAAGGAGCGCCTTGACAATGCGCGTCGTTGCGGCGGCGCGAGCCGGGAACCATCGAACGTCGGGCACGAAGCGCTGTGCGTCCGGCGTCACAAAATAGAGCGTGGTCTGTCGAAAGACTTGAGCAAAAGTGTTCTGGTCAATAACAATCCCGGGCGGTAACGACTTAATGCGCCACTGCCCACCCTGCCGTTCAAAGGTATACGGCAAATCGACGTGCACGGGCGATGGCTGCGCCGTATAACTGCCCTCCGCATCGAGAATCGCGGCGGCATCAACGGCAATAGTTATGGCGTCAACCGCGACATCACTGGCGGGCCGCACGCCGGAGTCAATCAGCGTCAT
Organism: Actinomycetota bacterium; assembly: GCA_009699665.1. GTDB lineage: Bacteria > Actinomycetota > Actinomycetes > Actinomycetales > Microbacteriaceae > UBA963. Next base: position 11,263 of record WLNS01000023.1, on the reverse strand, counting down.
GGCACTCGGGTCCCACGAGTCACTTGCGGTCGTGGTGAGAAACTCGCGGGCAACGGCGAAGTCATTCTGCGGGCTCGACGCAGCCTCAATAAAGCCTTGCAAGATTGCTGCCGGATCGACGTCGCGCGCGGGGCCCGGCGGCAAATACTCGATATCAGCACTTGCCCCATTCGCTGTCGTGGCGCCCTCATTGACCGCACCCGAATTCGGTATGCCGGCGCACGCGGCCATGGAAACTGCCGCGGCTACCGTGAGCGCCATGCCCAGAAGACGTTTCACGCGTCATCACCCGCTTTCACGGGTTCGAGCGAGAGGGGGGATTCGCCTGCCGGAACGCCGGGCGTTCGCGGCAGGGTCAACCGAAAACGAGCCCCTCGACCCGCTTCTGCCCAGACGTCGATCGCGCCGTCGTGGACGCGGGCGTCTTCCCACGCAATCGCCAGACCGAGTCCGGTGCCGCCGAGAGACCGTTGGCGAGAGGGGTCGCCGCGCCAAAAACGTTCAAAGATGTGCGTTACCTCATCCTGCCCCATGCCGACACCGGAATCTTCGACCACGATCGCAACGGCCGTCGCGGTCGAATCAATCTCAACCCTGATGGGGCGAGCCTCCCCGTGCTCGACGGCGTTGCCGACGAGGTTGACGATGATACGCCGCACACGGCGGGGATCAACGTCGGCCTCACAGTGCCCGCCGGGAGTGTGCATCTCAATCCGTGACCCTCGGCCCTCGGCGAGTGAACTCATTGAGGTGACCACGTCTTCGGTCAGCGAAACAAGGTTCGTTGGTTCACGCTGCGGGATGGCCGTATTCGCGTCGTACCTGCTAATTTCTAGCAGGTCGGTGAGGAGCTCTTCGAAGCGCCCGATCTGATTATGCAGAAGCTCAACCGAACGGCGCGAGGGCGCGGCCAAGGCCTTTCGGTTTTCGAAAACCACGTCGGAGGCAAGTCGCATGGTAGCCAACGGCGTTCGAAGTTCATGGGACACATCAGACACAAAACGTTCCCGAACATCGGAGATGGCGCTGAGTTCGCGCAGCTGGGCCTGCAAGCTATCCGCCATGTCATTGAAGCTCTTGGCCAGCGTGGCTAAAACGTCTTCGCCCTGCACCGGAATTCGCTCGTCAAACTCTCCGGCGGCAAAATGCTGTGACGTCTGCGCAGCCGCGCGAATGGGAACGACCACCAGGCGAGCCACAAACCAGGCAATCGCTCCAATCAGGATGAGCAGACCTAAGCCCGAGATCCAGAGAACGCGCTGGGTGAAGTCGAGGGTTGTCGCAGCCTGGGACAAATCAAATCCGATGTACAGCTCGTAGTCGCCCACACCCGGAATGGTGACCAACGATCCGACCACGACCGCGGGTTGTTGGCTCTCGCTCGTGGCGACCGACGCCGACTGCCAGTACTGCCTGCCGAGTCCCTGTTGCACCGACTCTCGGAGTGCCGGGCTGATGACCGGTCCGCTGAGCTCCGGACTCGTGAAGTTCTGTGGAGCAAGAGGGCTATCTTGTTGACCGACCACGCGATAAAAGGCGACCCATGAGCTTGACGAAGCATCACGAATAGCCGCCGTGGCCTGACTCACGACGCTCTGAACTTCTGCGCGATCTGTGACATCGGCGGAATCAAAGATTTGTTGCGCCACAATTTCGGCCCGTGACGCTGCCGACAACGACTGTTTAACGTGGGAATCAAAAAGGTCATTCGAAACGCTGAACAGAAGATATGTTCCGGCGATGACGATGGCCAGACCCGAAAGAACAACCGAAATAACAACCGTCCGCAACTGCAGCGACTGGCGCCAGGAGTGCCACAGGGCACGCGGCAGATTGCGATAGTCGTAGGAACGAATCCGCGCCCAGAGCGGCGCCACGCTTACTCTCCGCCGGCGCGGTAGCCGATTCCGCGCACGGTGCGGACAATCTGAGGGTTATCAGCATCGTGCTCGACCTTTGACCGCAGGCGTTGAACGTGCACGTTTACCAAGCGCGTGTCTGCCTTGTACTGGTAACCCCAGACATGCTCAAGCAGTTCCTCACGAGAAAGCACGCGGTGTGGCTCAGCGGCAAGGGCGACCAAGAGGTTGAATTCGAGCGGGGTCAGACCAATCTCAATACCCTCACGCGTCACACGATGGGCCGAGGTGTCTATCTCGATATCTTCGACCCGAAAGGTCGCGCCGGCCGTGGACGCAGGGACCGGACGCAGTCGAGCCCGCACGCGTGCCACCAAGACATTAGTCGGACAGGGTTTCACGATGTAGTCATCCGCACCCATCTCTAAGCCAGAAATGACATCGGCGTCATCAGTCTTGGCCGTGATCATGACAATGGGCGTTCCCGAAATTTCCCGAATACGGCGACACACCTCAATGCCGTCAATGCCCGGAAGCATGACGTCGAGCAAAACGACGTCGGGAGAAACCTTCGTGAATGTCTCCACAGCGCTCACACCGTCGCCGCATGTCGTGATGCGAAAACCAGCCTGCGTCAGAGCGATGCCCATCATCTCGGCCAGATTACTGTCGTCATCCACGATGAGCACATGCGCGCTCGACGAGCTGACACTGTGAGCCATCATCGCCTCCGCTGCACTAGGGACTAATCGCCATTAGCGTAGCGCCCCACGGCTGAAAGCTCGCCGATGAAAACCTGAGAGCGACTAGTAGCGGTACAACTCGGGCTTGAACGGACCCTCGATGTCCACACCGATGTAGGCCGCCTGCTCGGGCGACAGCTTGGTCAGCACAACGCCGAGAGCGTCAAGGTGCAGACGCGCTACCTTCTCGTCGAGAATCTTGGGCAACACATAAACGCCCAGGGGGTAGGCGTCCGTGCGGGTGAACAGCTCAATCTGGGCCAGCACCTGGTTGGTGAAGGAGTTGCTCATCACAAACGACGGGTGTCCTGTTGCATTGCCGAGGTTCATGAGGCGGCCCTCGCTCAGCACGAGAATGCTGCGTCCCGACGGCAGGTTCCACTCGTCTACCTGCGGCTTGATGTTCGTCCGGGTAGCACCCGGCAGCGACTCGAGTCCCGCCATGTCAATTTCGTTGTCGAAGTGGCCAACGTTCGAGACAATGGCCTGGTTCTTCATGGCCAACATGTGATCGACCGTGATGACGTCCTTGTTGCCCGTTGAGGTGACAAAGATGTCAACCTCACCGATAACTTTTTCGATGGGGACGACTTGATAACCGTCCATGGCGGCCTGCATCGCACAAATCGGATCAATCTCGGTCACGATAACGCGCGCACCCTGACCACGAAGGGCCTCGGCACAACCTTTGCCCACATCGCCATAGCCGGCAACGAGCGCAACCTTTCCGCCCATCAACACGTCGGTGGCTCGGTTGAGACCGTCGGGCAGAGAGTGTCGGATGCCGTACTTGTTGTCGAACTTCGTCTTGGTCACGGCGTCGTTCACGTTTATGGCGGGGAAGAGCAGCTCGCCCTTCTTGTGTAGCTCGTAAAGACGGTGCACGCCCGTGGTTGTTTCTTCGGTTACACCGATGAGCTCCTCGGCCACAGCATGCCAGCGGCGCGGATTCTGTTCGAAGACACGACCCAGCAGACGAAGCACCTCGGAGTACTCGGCCGAATCCGCGGTGTCCGGCGACGGAACTCCCCCGGCAATTTCGTAATTGCGGCCGTGGTGAACAAGCATCGTGGCGTCGCCACCGTCATCAAGGATCATGTTGGGGCCGGCCTCAATGCCCGCCTCGAAGCTCCAGTCAAAAATGCGATCGGTGCACCACCAGTACTCTTCGAGAGATTCACCCTTCCACGCGAAAACGGGCGAGCCCGTTGGCTTGTCGATGGTGCCCTGCGGTCCGACGGCCACAGCAGCGGCGGCCTCATCCTGAGTCGAGAAGATGTTGCACGATGCCCAACGAACCTCGGCACCCAGGGCTGTGAGCGTCTCAATCAACACCGCGGTCTGTACCGTCATGTGCAGCGATCCCGCGATGCGCGCACCCTTGAGCGGTGCCGATGCGGCGAACTCTTTGCGCAGGGCCATCAGGCCCGGCATTTCGTGCTCGGCCAGACGAATCTGGTGTCGACCAGCCTCGGCCAATGACATATCTGCAACTTTGAACTGCTCAGCGGGCAAGACACGGGTGGCTGTGAGAGTCATTTTATGAGTCCTTTCGGATGAGAGTGAGAACCTCGTCGCGAATAAGACTCATGGTGTCGTTATCCGCGGCCTCAACATTAAGGCGAAGCAGGGGTTCTGTGTTCGATGGCCGCACGCTAAACCACCAAAAAGGCTCGTCGGACGCAACTTCACCTATCATAGTGAGTCCATCCAACGAGTCTTCAACGGCGCGCGATGAGAAGGCTTGCCGCACGCGGGCCAGGGCTGTTGAAACGTCAGCGACGGTCGAATTGATCTCACCACTCAAGGCATAGGGCGAAAAACGTTCGCGCAGACCAGACATGGGCTCGGGATGCGCACCGAGTTCAGCCAAAACGTTCATGGCCGCGAGCATGCCATTGTCGGCTCCCCAGAATTCGCGAAAGTAATAGTGCGCAGAATGTTCGCCACCAAATACTGCGCCCGTTCGGGCCATCTCGTCTTTAATGAAGGAATGCCCCACGCGCGTGCGAATCGGGGTGGCGCCGGCCGACACAATCGTCTCGGCGACGATGTTGGATGTAATCAGGTTATGCAGAACGACGACCTCTGCGGCACCGAGAGCCTTCACGCGCGCAATTTCACGAAGGGCCACGATGGCGGCAATGGCCGACGGCGAAACGGCTTGTCCCTGTTCGTCCACAACAAAGCATCGATCGGCGTCGCCGTCAAAAGCGAGGCCCACATCGGCGCCCTGAGCGACGACCTCACGCTGTAGGTCAATCAGGTTTGCCGGCTCAAGCGGATTGGCTTCGTGATTGGGGAAGGTGCCGTCAAGTTCGAAATAGAGCGGCAAAATCTCTATCGGCAACTCCGCCAACCCGGCCGCGGTGCCGAGCACAGCGGGGACTGTCAGACCCCCCATGCCGTTACCCGCGTCGACCACAATGCGCAGGGGACGAATCGGCGTGAGATCGACGAGGGCACGCAAATACGCGGCATAGTCATGCAACACATCACGCTCAGAGATCTCACCCTCGTGCCCAACCGCGTCGATGTCGCCCGAGAGATAGGCGAGCGCACGGTCACGAATGGCGGCGAGACCCGTCTCGAGGCTCATCCCCTGAGCGCCCGCTCGCGAAAACTTTATGCCGTTGTATTCGGCCGGGTTGTGGCTTGCGGTGAACATGGCCGCCGGGGCGTTCCACGCGCCCGAGGCAAAGTAGGTCTCGTCGGTAGAACAGAGTCCGATCACCGAGACGTTGGCCCCGCGCCGCGCCGCACCCTCGGCAAACGCACGGGCAAAGCCCGGTGACGATTCGCGCATGTCGTGACCCACGACACACGTTCCGCCGGTCGCGCCAACCTCGTCAACGAAAGCGGCGCCCAGTGCTCGCACGATTTCTTCGGTGAGATCGACGCCCACGACACCGCGAACATCGTAGGCCTTCACGGCTGCGGTCAGACGGGCAGGAAGGTCAGACGTCACCGGACAATTCTAGGTGCCGAATGAGCCGCCAGCCGTATGCCGGGGTCAAACGACGCGCGTGAACATTGCACAGGTGATAACCTTCGGCCGTCTCTGCGGGCGCCAGCGGACCCAGTGCCATCGTTCTGCCGTCGTAGTCAATGGTCACGGTCGCGACGGCCACACGCGAACACACGGGCTGGGAACACCGGCGCGAGCTCATGCCCTCAGCCTAAACAGGTGGGGTGACCTAACATGGGGACATGCCAGCAAGCGAACCGGGTGAGTTCTCATCGTCGCGCGTTCGCACCCGCGGCCGAGGGTTGGACCGCCACGGGCGTGGCATGCGATCTCCGGTTACCGGGCCGCACCTGCCGGTCATCCACGGACGGACGGAGCGCTTTTTTACCACCGTGGCGCAGACGGCCCAGTACCTGCGCTCACTCTGGAGCACAGAACTCACCGACGTTTCGTTTGAAGTCGCCGCCAATCCCAGCGCACCCCTTCCGCCCGGTGAAATCCCGCGGTGGTCGGTTAACGTTTCGCAAAAGCGTATTGTGCTATTCCGTGTACCCATCCAGCGACTGAGTCGTCTGCACGTTGATGACGAGATTCATCGCCAGATGGCCATCGAGGAGTGTGTCTTTCGCGCCGTCGCAGAGTTTCTCGGCCGTCGACCCGAAGAACTCGGACCTGAGCGGTTTCACCCCTAGGGCAGATTCCACGTCTCCCGAGAAAATCCAGACCGGGATCTATCGGGGATAGATGATGACCCCCGAGCCCAGTGGGCTGGCGGGCGAGAGGGGCATGTTTGCGCCCAGACCCTGAGCGGCATAGGAGACTGAGGCATAAAGCTGAGCTGTGCTGGTCATGACATAACGCGCACCCGCCACGAGGGGGACGGTGCGCATTCCGTTTGCAGGGACCGTGACGTCAGAGAGGGACGTGCCCTCCTGAGATATGCCAACAGTGATGCTGGCCTCGCCCGCATTAAAAAGGGTGAGCGTCGGGTGCGGCGCCGAAGTGACAGTGATGAGTGTGTCGCCTAAAACGGGCATCGTGGCGACACTCCAGGTGAAGTCGCCACCAACGCCCACGGCGTCGCTGCCCGACGGCGATCCTGCGCCACCGTCCGACGGAGACCCGCCTCCGGGGTTCACCGCAGGTGCGTCACCCCCGATATCGTCAAAAGCCGCCAGGGCCGACGTCCGCCCGTCGAAGCCGCTCAGCGCGCCGGGTGTGCGTGATGTCGTGGGCTGAGATGTCGGCTTGGCCGTCGGCTTGGGCGTTGCCGAGCCCAGGGGTGTGGGGGCCGCCGTTGAGGTCGCAAACGGATCAATAGAGGCGTCATTCATGGCGCGCGCCGCCGCAACGACGGGTTGAGTCGACGACACCACCAGCGAATAAATTCCGTCCTCCAGATTGCCGAAGGGCAATTCCACAACACGACCGGCGGGAACTTTCGACTTAACCACTACCGGATCACCCGAGACACCGAAGGCCGTCACGGTGACCACGGCATCTTTTACTCCGGGAACACCGACACGAATCGCCGGCTGAAGGTCGCTCGTGATCATGCCACCCTCGTTGGCGTGCTGCGCACTCATGCCGCTGAGTCGAACTCCGGGAATGACCAGGCGCACGTTGGGCGCAGCGCCGGGGGCCACGAGCTCAACTCCGTCGGGCAACAGGGTGCGAACCACGGACTGTTGCAGTGTCGCGACGACCTGACCGCCCGTACTGGTGACGTGCACGACCGGGTTGCTCGCATTCGGAGCCAGTGATGCCAACGAGATAATGCGCTGCGACGAGGGCTCCACAAGGATTCCTGACGAGCCCGGGCCCGTGATGGGGCCCTTTTCACTCAACACCGCAATCGTGACGTTCGCGGCAACGAGCGTGGGGTTGCTCAAGAAAAGGAGTGTGGTGCGGCCGGTCTCGGTCGACCCGCCGACGAGCCACGAATCCGTGGCGGCTTCGACGCACGCGGTCACGGCCAGTCCGGCTACATTTTCGGTGGCGGGCTGCTGCGATTGTGACCCCGCGATTCGGGGAGTGACATCGGCGGTGGGGGCGGGTGCAAAAATCTGCTGCGGAGCGGCTAGGTCGTTGCCCATCGCGTTGTCGGGGGCCTGAAGAGCCGTTTGGGTAATTTCCGTATCTTGAGCCGCAGTGACGTATTCGGGCACTCCCACGGCGGCAAAGGACGTCGCGTCGCCCGCCATGGTCATCACGTCAACGAGTCCGCCGGGACAAATGAGCCTCTGATCTGCGGGAGTCGGCGTGATGAGCTCTGACCGAGCGGTTGCCGTAAATCCGGGCAAGGGAACAATGCAGAGAAAGCCGACGACGGCAGCTGCGATACCGGCACCCACGAGACCAGCCGCTGATCGCAACCCATAGCGCAGGAAACTAGACCGCTTCGTCATCGAGATCACCCGCCAAAACATCTACGGGCTCGAAACCCTCGTCATCGAACGCTACGGGTTCGGCCACCCGGCGACCGTCCGCGCGAGGTGGTCCGGTTGGCAGAGCAACGAGCATCGTGAGGATGAGCACAAGAATCTGAACGCTAAAGATGATCGAGCGCCACGGCTGAGTTTCCGACGGGGGATTAACGGCTGCGGCGTCGACTGTCGACGCCCCGGGGTAACTCCAGAGAAGCCCGGCGTCAGTATCTCCGATGGGAATCAGCGACGGGTTGGCGTCGAGCGATGACCGCACCCGGGTTGTCACCGAAGCCGCGTCAGACGTGAATCCCGCCGACGTCGCCCCGACGGCCGGAGCGAGCAAAATGTAACCGATGCCGTACTGCTTCAACGCGGGCTCAGTCTGCTGACCGCCCGTCGAACTCACATCACCGGCGAGGTGAGCCAATGCCCGTTGTCCGTCGCCTGAACCCACGCTGGTGTTAATGAGCGACGAAGACTGATCTAAGGTCATTCCCTGACCCCTGACGATCACCGCGGCCACTCCGCCGTTGGCCTGGGGGGTCAGAATGAGCGTGCCGACAAGGGGGTCACGGGATGCCGTAGCCACGACATAGGCAGGCAGGGTGCGGCCGGTAGAGGCGTGCACGAAACCCGAGCCGACGACAAGGCCACCGATAAGTGGTACCGCCAAGAGTCCGACCGCGAGCGTGCCCGCAATGGCGGGGTAAAAAGAGAAGCGCCGCAAGACACTCATGCCGGTACCGGCGGCAACGATGAGCCCGAGCGAGGCGAGGCTCAAGCCGGCGCCGGGCCAGAGGGGAACCGCTGTTTGCCCCTCGAAAGCGACCCGCAGTCCGACGGTTCCGACCGCCGAGGCCAGACCGAGGAGTGCAACAAAGAGCGCCAGTTGCGCACGCACGGGGTGCGCCGAGAAGAGCCCGGCCACCGCGAGCGCGACGAGCACAGCAACGAGCACGAGCACAATCAAACCCGCCGCAATGGTGACACCCCAGTTGATGGCGCCGGTGAGATCAAACCAGCCACCGAGGCCAGAGGTCGGATACCCGAGAGCCATCTCCCAGCGACTCGCCTGAGCAAAGGGAACGACGGGGCCGGGATCGGCCAGCATGCCTAAGGGATTACCCGAAAAGAGTTGAACGACAACAACGGGAGCAAAGAGTGCCACCGCGGGAATCGGAATAGCTAAGAATCGGCCGACATACCTGCCGGTCAGCACGACAGATCCAAACCACACAATCAGCAGTGCAACACCGAGGGACGGAGCACACGCCACCACGGCGGCAAAGAGCAGGGCGGCTATGGCAGAAGCCGACCACGACCTCGGGGCCCGGAGTCCAGCTGCGAACAGCCAGGGGAGGAGCACGTGCACCAGAACAGCCGCGGGACGCCCGTCGTGGAGTGCGATCAGAAGTGTGGGAGCTAATCCGTAGGCCAGGCCGGCGAAGACTCTGATGCCGACTCGGTCGGTGAGTCGAGCCATCACGACCCACGCCCCGGCGCCCGCGAGCGGGAGCGCAACACACCATAACAAAACGAGAGCGAACGACGGATTCCACCACGTCACACTTCCCAGCAACGCCATCACCCAGGCGAAGGGATCTGCCGGGTCTAACTGTGCGAGTGCCAGAGATCGCCAGCCATACCCTGTTTGACTCCAGGCATCACCCAGCGACGACGAAAGGGGAAGGAGAGCGCCACCGCCCAGCGCTTGAGCCCCCAGCAGCGGAATATTTGTCACGACCGAGATGATGGCGAGCGCGATTGTGGTCCACGCGCCACCGGATGATAAGAAGTGCAGGGGTCGGCGAGCTCCTTCCAGCACGAGGCGAGCGTTCTCGCGCTCGAGTGACTGGCGGCGGCGCATCGATTCTCGGGACATGCGCAGCGGCGCCAGAGCCCACCATCCGGTCGTCCTCGCTCGGGCCAGTTGGGCGCGTGACCTCGACACACTGGGCTGAGAAAAAGCCACGGCGAGGGCGGCGCGAAACTCACCGCCGACCTCATACGGACGTTTGGCCAGGAGCAGCCAGATCGCACGAAAAACGGATCGGGGACCCAACGCAAACCACAGCCACATGACCGAGAAGGCGGGGGCGTAGGCCATGCCGCGATAAAGTTCTGCGGTTCGAATGAGGCGCGCGCGGCGCTGGCGCGCACGCAGTTTGAGAGACATGTTCGGGCCAATCACCCCATCGCCGGCCGTGAGGACGCGAGCGTCCGGAACGACTGTCACACGATGGCCCGCGAGACGCGCCCGCACGCACAGGTCAAGAGCGTCGTCAACGACAGGTAACCCAGGGTCACAACCACCGAGTAACCGATAAACGGGCTCACGAATGAGAAGCCCATTCGCTCCCACGGCCATTACGTCAGAGACGTCGTCATGCTGTCCCTGATCCAGTTCGTCGGTGACGAGAGATACCGTTCGCCCGCGCCGCGTCATCGTCAGCCCATACTCTGCGATGTAATCCGGTCTGTCCCATTCCATTTGTTTTGGACCAACGATGGCCACAGACGGCGAGACCTCTAACGCGCCCAGAAGTCGCTCGAGGGCGCGCTCGTTCGGTGCGCTGTCTTGGGCCAGCAGCCACAAAAAATCATCGCCCTCCCGTTCGAGTGCGACGGTGCGGGCAGCCGCTTCGACGGCCTCGCCGAAGGGAACAACTCCGGGCATCGTGATGACTTTGTCTGGTTGACCGGCCTCAGCCGAAATAGCGAGGCGTCCGCGCGATCCGTTATCGACTAGGACCACCGCGTCGGGCGGCCGCGTCTGAGCCGCGAGGGCGACGAGCGTCTGGGAGAGATGCTCCCCACCCGCTCGGGCAACAAGAATCGCGGTGACTTTGGGGTTCATCGCGACCAGCCTAAGTTGGCTGCCTCGTGGTTTCGGTTAGGCGCGACGGCGCAGCTTGCGACGCTCGCGCTCGCTGAGTCCGCCCCAGATGCCAAAACGTTCATCGTTAGCCAGGGCATACTCAAGGCACTCGCTGCGCACTTCACACGACGAGCAAATTTTCTTGGCGTCCCTCGTAGATCCACCCTTCTCAGGAAAGAATGACTCAGGATCGGTTTGCGCGCACAGTGCATCGGCCTGCCACGAGAGTTGACCCTCATCGACGACCGGGAGTGAACGTGCGCCAGCGACACCCAGAGTGACAGGGTCAATAAACCAATTACTCGGGACACCGGATGTGTAGGTCGACATACCGGACCTCCGTCTTTCTCATGCTGCACGACACGCCAGAATGAACATGTCTAAGC
>WLNS01000022.1 GCA_009699665.1 Actinomycetota bacterium | reverse complement strand
CCGTTGACCTTCAGAAGGAGAAAATATGACCGCGACCCGACGAGACCGCATGCGACCCTTTGAACTTATTGCCGTGGCGCTTGTCGTTGGTATTTTCGTGGGACTGGTGGTTCTCATGTCCACGCGTAATCTGACGGAATCTGCCATCTGGCTCGGAATCACCTTCATTGTTGTTCTCGTGCTTGCCGCGACGGTTGTTCTCATGATTCGGCCGGGCGCGCAGGAACTTACCGACATGAAAGAACGTGATGCTTCCGAGGCAGTAGCTAAGACATCAGCCAAGTCATCAACCAAGACATCGTCCACGACAAAACCGGAAAAATCCGCGCCATCCGACGCCTGAGCCGACGCCGACGCTTGAGCCGACGCCGTTCGTGAGCCCGTTCGACTTTCGGGCTGGCACCGCTGGTGAGCAAGCACCGCTGAGGAGCTCGCCCCGCTGAGGAGCTCGCCCAGCTGGTGAGCTAGCCGGAATTCGTGAGGTAACCAACAAGGGCTGCAGAATCCCCCACGTAGGTAGCGGGCGTGAGCGCCATGAGGCGACTCTTGGCCTCGTCCGAAACGTCCAGCCGGGACACAAAATCACGAAGATCCTGCGCGGTCAGACGCTTACCCCGAGTGAGTTCCTTGAGAAGGGCATAGGGGTCGCTAATCGTCGAACGACCGGCAAGCACTTCGGCTCGAATGATCGTTTGGATGGCTTCGCCCAGCACCTCCCAGTTTTGCTCGAGGTCGGCGGCGAGAGCGTCGACGGCCACGTCAAGTTCGGTGAGCCCACGGCTCAGATTTTGTAGCGCGAGGAGCGAGTGGCCAAAAGCCACGCCGATGTTGCGCTGCGTTGACGAATCAGTGAGGTCTCGTTGCATGCGGCTCGTGACGAGCGTGGCGGCAAGACTGTCAAGCAGGGCACAGGAAATTTCGAGATTTGCCTCGGCATTCTCAAACCGGATGGGGTTTATTTTGTGCGGCATCGTCGAGGAGCCGGTAGCGCCCTCCTGCGGAATTTGCCTGAAGTAACCCAGCGAGACATACGTCCAGATGTCGGTGGCGGCGTTGTGCAAGATTCTGTTTGCGTGAACCATGCGAGCGTAAAGTTCGGCCTGCCAATCGTGTGACTCAATCTGAGTCGTCAGGGGGTTCCACGTAAGGCCCAGCGATTCCACGAACGATTTACTCAGAGCCGGCCAGTCCGCCTCGGGCTCAGCGATTCGGTGGGCGGCAAAGTTTCCCGCAGCACCACTGAACTTTCCGAGAAACTCATTCTCAGAAATCTGACGACGAACGCGGTCAAGCCGATAAACGAAGACCGCCATTTCTTTGCCCAAGGTCGTGGGTGTCGCTGGCTGACCGTGGGTGCGCGAGAGCATGGGTGTATTCGCGTGGCTCTGAGCGAGAGTGCGCAGTCCGCTGATGGTGCTCTCGAACGTGGGAAGCCAGATTTTTTCCAATGCATCTCGCACGGTCAGGGCGTACGACAGGTTGTTGATGTCTTCACTCGTACACGTAATGTGCGTGAGTTCGGCAAGGGAGCTGAGCCCCTCAGCCTCGAGCCAAGACCGCACCAGATATTCGACGGCTTTGACATCGTGCCGGGTTACGGCCTCAAGTTCGGCCAACGCGTCGATGTCGTTCTGGCCAAAATCAGAAACGTGAGCCCGCAGAGCCGTAACGGCGTCATTCGAGAGCGGCGACGTGCCAAAAAGACCTTGCTGCGTCAGGAAGATGATCCACTCAACTTCTACGTGAGTGCGCGCACGATTGAGTCCCGCTTCCGAAAGGAATTCTGCGAGGGGGGCGACGGCCTCACGGTAGCGACCATCGAGTGGACTCAATACCTGGGGTGGCAACGTCATGCTTCTATTCTCCCACGACAGTCCCTGATCGACGTTTGTCCACATGAGTCGCGAGGGGGCGCGCCGCCTTCTGGTCGCCCGCCACTATGACTCCGTGATGATGCCTCAGCATGATGCCGGCATGGTGATGCCCGCGTTTCACGAGCAGGCCGCACTCCTCCGGCTCCTCACAGACCTCGAGAATGAAGCACGGCGCCTCTCGGCAGATAGCCCGCACTGGATGGCGCCCAGCCATTATCTCTTTCGTCAACACATGACCGCGGCCGTTCATCTGCTCGAGACCTGTCGCGATGATTTGGAGCGACATGCGGGGGCTCATGCGTCGCTGGGGTGACGGGCATGAGCGATGGCGACGCAGTTATTGACGTTTCAACAGAGCACCTGCACATGCTGGCGTCAGGCCTCGACAACTGGGCCCTGCACCTAGATAACTGCGCCTCACGATTGCGTTCCGCGCATGAGTCTCACGTGCTGCCGACGGTTGGTCCGCAGCACAGAATCGCGCAGGTTTTGGCTCGACTTGCTCGAATGGCGCGCAACGATGCCCAAACCATCGCCCACCTTGCCCAGCGCTACGAGTTCAATGAATCGCACGGCCAGAATTTCTGGCAAGTCGTGGCCACAACCTGGAATCCGGCAGTCGTTGGCACATCCCTGATGGCCGGCCTCGTCGCTTTCGCGCATCCCACCGCCCGTTCGGTGTCGTTCTTTCGACAGACAATGACACAGGCAACCGAGCAATTTTCTCGAAGCATCGTGGCCACCGGCGTGCGTCCCATTCGGCAGTCCGCCCACCACATTTCGACAAATCCAGGTTCAGACGAGCCGTGTCGGCCGCCGGCGTCAATGGTTGACCTCATCTCGCGCATTCCGGCCGTTGCCGCAGATAAACCTCAGGTGCGCGTCGAGCGCACATCAACGACGGCCTTCGTCTATATCGGGGGCACCGTGACGAGTGCCCTCAATGGCGGAAAAGAACCGTGGGATATGACCTCGAATCTTGTGGCCATCGCGGGCCAGCAATCTGACAGCGAAGTCGGCGTGAGAAAAATAATGCAGAGCCCCGCTGTTACGTCCGCCGACAACGTGGTCGTTGTCGGACACTCACAAGGCGGGCTCATCGCTCAGCGTGTTACGGCGCTTGGCAATCCGAACGTGTCCGACGTCGTGCTTGTTGGTGCCCCCACCGCTCGGGTAGAGATGCCCGCGGGCGTTCGTATCGTTGCCATCGAGAACACGAATGACCCCGTCCCGGCCTTAGGCGGCCAAACACCGCCGGGCAAGGTGGATGTGACGTTTCGACGAGATGCACCGGTAACGAGTAACGATTCACTCGGGGCGCATCATCTCAGCAGCTACCGCTCAACCGCTCACGCCTTTGATGCGTCAACGAGTCCCCTGCTGCGCGCGACGGAACGGCAGCTTTTCGTCAGACGAGAATCAGAAGTGTGCGTGGCCACGGACTGGCGGGTGGATCGCTCGTCTTAGTCTTGGGGGCGATTGGGCCGCAGGAGCAAACCCAGCAGCCACGACACGAGACTCAGAATAATGGCACCCCAAAATCCGGGCCAGAATCCGTCGACGTGAAGGCCGAAGCCGATAATCGAGCTGAGCCACGAGACGAACAGCATTAACAGGGCGTTGACCACCAGCGCCAAGAGGCCCAGTGTCAGGATGAAGAGGGGAAACGCGAGAAAGCGAACAATTCGGCCGATGGTCCCATTGACCAGACCAAAAAGCACTGCGGTGACGAGCAGGGTGAGGATGAAGGCCCAGAGGTTGCCGCCCCCCGCCGTGAGAGGTTCGCCGTTTGCCACGATCGTGACGCCAATGCCGACGGCCGTGGTCACCCACAGGGCGACGGCGTTGATAACGGTGGATAACAGGAACCTACGCATATGACCATCATGGCATCACTCGACGACTAAAACCTATGATTCCGGGTAGGTTTAGGTGATGGCAAAATCGACCGGTGACCCCATGGTCCAGCTGCTTGCACCCGACGGCAGCCTGGCTCCGTCGGAGCGCGCTGAGGAGTTTCTCCCCTACTTCGAGCAGCTCACCGACGACAACATAAAGCGGTTTTTCCGCGACATGTCGGTGATTCGACGGTTCGACACCGAAGCCACAAACCTGCAGCGGCAGGGACAACTTGCCCTGTGGATTCCGAGTCACGGCCAAGAAGGTGCTCAGGTCGGCTCTGCTCATGCCACGCGTCCGCAGGACCACATATTCCCCGCGTACCGGGAACACGCCATTGCCATGATTCGAGGCGTTGATCTGTTTGACCTCATCCGACTGCTCCGTGGTTTGACACACGGCGGCTGGAACCCGAACGACCCGCGATTCCGCAATTTTCATTTGTACACCTTGGTCATCGGTTCCCAGTCGCTGCACGCGACGGGCTACGCGATGGGCATTAAGTTTGACGGCGACTACGCCACCGGAAATTATGAGACCGACCAGGCCGTTATCGTCTATTTCGGTGACGGCGCCTCGAGTCAGGGTGACGTGCACGAAGCGATGGTCTTTGCGGCCAGCCAGCAGACGCCTCAAGTTTTCTTTGTTCAGAACAACCACTGGGCCATTTCTGTTCCGGTGAGCGTTCAGGCACGTGTTCCCCTCTTTCGGCGAGCCGACGGCTATGGAATGCCGGGCGTGCAAATTGATGGCAATGACGTTTTTGCCAGCTATGCCGTGACGGCCAAGTTGATGGACGACGCCCGACAGGGCCGCGGGCCCTCAATGATTGAGGCCGAGACCTACCGCATTGGCGCGCACACATCGAGCGACGACCCGACCAAATACCGTGACGACAGCGAACTGAGTTCGTGGATTGCCCGGGATCCCATTACCCGGCTCGAGGCATATTTGCGAGACAAGGGAGTGGAACAAGCCTTTTTTGATGAGGTCGCCCAAGAGGGTGCCGATTATTCGGCCGATATTCGTCATCGGATCGTGGCCATCGAAAACCCCGATCCGGCATCGATGTTTTCCCACGTTTATAGCGATCCCCACCCGCTGATGACCGAACAGGCCGCGTGGTTGGCAAACTATGAGGCGTCTTTTGGTGAGCAAGAATCAGCGTCAAGCAACGCACCGACACCTGACGCCAATTCCGTTCAGGAGGCAGCCCCGACTGCGGAGGGTGGTGACGCATAGGTGGCCATTGAAAACATGGGCATGGGCAAAGCCATCAACGAAGGCCTGCGCCGCGCGCTCGCCGAAGACCCAAAAGTACTTCTGATGGGCGAAGACATTGGCACCCTGGGCGGCGTCTTTCGCGTCACCGAGGGGCTCAAATCCGAATTTGGTGGCGACCGGGTAATCGATTCGCCGCTCGCCGAATCGGGCATCGTCGGCACGGCCATTGGTTTGGCCATGCGCGGTTACCGAACCGTGTGCGAGATTCAGTTCGACGGCTTCATTTACCCCGCGTTCGACCAAATCACCAGCCAATTGGCCAAACTCACGAATCGTCACGAGGGCCACATGTCTTTTCCCGTTGTCATTCGCGTCCCCTACGGCGGACACATTGGTGCGGTCGAGCATCACCAAGAAAGCAACGAAGCCTATTTTGCCCACACGCCCGGACTGCGTCTGGTCAGCCCGAGCACACCTCATGATGCCTACTGGATGATTCAAGAGGCCATCGCGAGCAACGATCCGGTGATGTTTTTTGAACCTAAGAGCCGCTACTGGCCCAAAGGTGACGTGGATACGTCGCATAATTCAACGCCCCTACACGCGTCGCGAGTTGTTCGAACGGGGGCTGATGTGACCCTGCTCGGGCACGGGGCCATGGTCTCGGTTCTTCTGCAGGCGGCGGAGATCGCGGCCGAGGAAGGCACAGACGTCGAGGTGATTGATCTGCGTTCCATTTCTCCGATCGACTATGCGCCCATTCTGGAGTCTGTGCGCAAAACGGGCCGACTCGTAATTGCTCAAGAGGCGCCGGGCAATGTGAGCGTGGGTTCTGAAATTGCCGCCACGGTGACAGAGCGCGCTTTCTACTTTCTCAGCGCACCGGTTTTGCGCGTTTCTGGGTTTGACGTTCCCTTCCCCCCGGCCAAACTGGAGGCAATTTTCCTCCCTGATGCCGATCGCGTGCTCGACGCCGTTGATCGTGTGCTGAGCTACTAGGAGCTATCAGATGACGGTCTCAAAGTTTTATCTCCCGGATGTTGGCGAGGGCCTGACCGAGGCAGAAATTGTTTCGTGGAAGGTTGCTGTCGGCGACGAGGTCGACATCAACCAGGTGTTGGTAGAAATTGAGACAGCGAAGTCTCTGGTTGAGCTACCCAGCCCCTACGTTGGCACTGTTCAAGAACTTCTCGTTGCCGAGGGCAGCACGGTCGATGTGGGCACCGCGATCATCACGATCGCGTCTTCGGGAGAAGCGCAATTGACGTCACCCACGGCCACGCTTGCGCAGGCCGCCATGCCCAATGAGGTGTTCGTTACTGAGACGAGCGAAACCACGGGAACCAAAGATATGACCGAAGAGGCCCCGCGAGATGTCTTGGTGGGTTACGGGGTGGCCGGACACGGTGTCACGCGACGGCGACGCGGCCATGCCACGGCCGCGCGGGCGACCTATGCGGCCGAGACCGAATCGGCGCGCGGCCGCCGAGCCACTGTTTCACCGATTGTCGATATGGTTCCCGTGTTGGCAAAGCCGCCCATTCGCAAGCTGGCGAAAGACTTGAACGTTGATTTGTCGACGGTTTCTGGCACGGGCCTTGCGGGTGAGATTTCTCGGGATGACGTGGTGCGTCATGCCAAGCAAGCCAGCGTTTTTCGAAACATTGTCACGCCCGAGACACCCCTCGAGCGCGAGGAGCGCATCCCCGTGAAGGGCGTGCGCAAGGCAATCGCCGCGGCCATGGTGGAAAGTGCCTTTAAGGCTCCGCACGTCAGCGTCTTCGTTGACGTTGATGCCACACGCACCATGGATTTCGTCAAGCGCCTCAAGTCGTCGACGGATTTTGCCGGAGTGAAGGTGTCACCGCTTCTCGTCATGGCCAAGGCCATTATTTGGGCTGTTCGGCGCAACCCCACCGTTAACTCGACGTGGACCGATACCGAGATCATTGTGCGAAATTACGTCAATCTGGGCGTCGCGGCCGCCACGCCGCGGGGCTTGATCGTGCCGAACATCAAAGAGGCTCAAGACATGACTCTTCTCGAGTTAGCCGTTGCGCTCGAGAACTTGACGAACACGGCGAGAGATGGCAAAACGCAGCCCACTGACATGCAAGAGGGAACCATAACGGTCACGAATATTGGCGTGTTTGGTGTCGATACCGGAACGCCCATCCTGAATCCGGGTGAGGTCGGCATTGTGGCACTGGGGGCGATCAAGCAAAAACCGTGGGTCGTCGAAGGCGAGATTCGTCCTGCCTGGGTGACCACGATTGGCGCAAGTTTTGATCACCGTGTCGTTGACGGTGATGTCGCCAGCAGATTCCTCGCCGACTTGGCCGCTGTCATCGAGGAACCGGCGCTCCTACTCGACTAGGCGTGTGGGGCGTTCGGCTGACAATGTTTCGAAGGAATCCGCAGCGGCCGCAAGGTTAGGAATCCGCTTCATAACAAGCCATTACTGCCGCAAAGCCGCCCAGCCCGGCCTGCATGCTCCCGCGCCGCGAGCCTGAGCCCGCAGTAAAGACCCGTGCATGCCGAGTCTCGACGCCCCATCGGGAAGCGGGTGTGCTGAGCGCATCATCGTCTTCGACGAAGGGCCACGAAATACTGGCCTGATAGGGGTGGCCCCCGGGTAAGCCGAACTGCTCTTCGAGGTCTAACGGCGTCCACGTCGTCATGCAGGGAAACCCAACACTGTTTCTCGCAATGAGATCAGTCACGGGCTCACGACATACGGAGTCCACTGATTTCAGAATGCCGGCGTTGATCTGATCTCGGAACGCCTCCGGTGACAGCTGTGCCCCGAGGGCGTAGGGCAATCCCAAAACGGTGACCTGCAGCAGCTGCGCTCCGCTTGCGCGCAGGGACTGGCCGAGGGGCAGCGGGTCTGACAGCGTGGGGGAGTAAACGACACAGGGTAGTGACACGGGAACGAGCCCTCCCTCAGTTTGGCGACGGGCGTCATCGAACGACTCCCATGACGCGTTGATCACAACGCCGCCCCGGAAGGCCGTGTGAGTCGATAGGGCCTCGGTGCGAAGCTCGGGAAGTCGATGGACGAGGATGGATGCGCTGGCAATCGCCCCCTCTGGTCGGGGCGCAGGATGATTGTCGCCCAGAAGGTCTTCGAGAGTCCACGGTGGAATAGCCGCGAGAACACGTTGGGGACGCAGCTCTTGGGTTTTTCCTTCGGTGCGGTAGGTCACGCGCACGGGGGCGTCGCCCATGGGTTGAATCTGGGTCACTCGATGCCCGGTCAAGATTTTTGCTCCTGCCGAGACAGCAGCAGTCTTCAGCGCCCTGACCGTTTCGGCAGGCCCACCCTGCGGGAGTCGGGAGTCGAGAGTCTGGCGAACGACGTGCTGCAGAAACGACCGATTCAGCCCCAGGCTCGGATCGAGCGCCCACGTGGCCTCAGAACGGAACGACAGTGAGAGCAGGTATCCACGAAGGATGTCGCTGGGAACCTCGAGACGGATAATGTTGCCCAACGGGCTTTCTATGAAGGCGTCCCAGATATCTGGCGCAACCATGTCGCGCATTTCCGAGCGACGCATCAGTGGTTCGGTGATGGTGCGGCTCACCATTTCACCCAACGCAAGCGAGGCCTCGAGAAATCGAACGTAACCCGGCACGTCGTCGGTCAAACCGTGTTGCCTCAGCGTCTCGGCATCTGCCCGGGGGTCGCCCACGAGCACGAGGTCACGTCCGGCCGAATCGGGCCGGATGATCAGGGCTGAGTCCGACGTCTCGGTCACGGGCATCTCGATGCCGAGGTCGCTGAGGATTCGCGCCGGCAGGCCGTCGCGCTGAAAGGCGAACGGTTCGACGGGCGCATCGCCGTCACACCATGAACGGTGCGGGCGAACGAGCCCCCCACACTCATCGTCTTTTTCGAGTACGACAACTGATCGCCCAGATCGAGCCAGGTAAGCCGCCGCCGTCAAACCGTTGACTCCGCCACCCACAATCAGAACATCGAGGTCGGTGGCCATTCCGTCAGACTAGCGCGAGTGACAGGATGGGGTTATGAGCATTGAAAAAACCCTTGTTGATTCTTACGGCGTGACGATTTTCTACGACGTCTACGACGCCAAGAAGCCGCGCGGAGTTGTTCTTCTGCTCCACGGCATGGGGGAACACGCGGGTCGGTACGCGCACGTTGGCGAAGCGCTCGTCAGTGCCGGATACACGGTCTACGTTCCCGACCAGCGGGGTTCCGGTCGCACGGGCATGAAACAGTTCGGCGATGCAACCCGATTGGGCAGGCTTGGCGCGGGCGGATTCCGGGCCGCAGTGAAGGACATCACCGAACTCACCGAGCTGATTCGAGCAAACCATCCCACGCTGCCTCTGTTCTTACTCGGTCACAGCATGGGATCACTGATGGGCCAGATTGTGCTGAACACCCATGCGCGGGACTATGCCGGTGTGATCTGGAGTGGAACGGCGTCTCGAACACCCAGCCGAATGAATGCCGGCAACTTGAACAAAAAGTTTGCGGTGCCGGGAGGCACGGGAAACGAATGGCTGAGCCGAGACCCTCAGGTGGCAGCGGACTTTGCAGCGGATCCGTGGTGTTTCAGCGCCGATGTCATTCGGCTCTTCGGTATCTCGGATGGCCTGAAACTTTATGGCCGTCCGGCTCGGGGCCTACCCCAAATTCCCGTTCTGATTTTTATTGGCAGCGACGACCCGTTGGGGGGCGAAAAAAGCGTGCTCTTTCTCGCCAACGACTACATTAAGCGCAGCGGCTTGACCGATGTTACGGTTACCATTTATCCCGAGGGTCGGCACGAAATGTTCAATGAAACGAACAAGCAACAGGTGATTGACGATGTCGTAAGCTGGCTGACCGCCCACACGGCTGACTAGTTCGCACGTCAGCTAAGAAACAACGCGGCAGGTATTGCCCAATTCCGCATCGACTCCACCCGATCGGGCGGCCGTTATGTAGTTCGGATGTGCATCCAGCCACGCGGTGACAAACCAGCACCCTGACGTAATCACCCTGTCGCTCGTGGCAATAATGTCGTCGATCATGCGATGAACGAGCACGGCGCCGAGCCCCTGATTGCGATAGGTGGGATCAATAAATGAGTGCGTTATGACGAGCTCGTTTGCGCGCTCGAGATAAGAGGCTTCACCGGCTTCGGACTCGTCGACAAGAATGACGTATCTCTGTTGCCCCGGCTGGTGCACGACTTCGGTGGTCATGCAATGAGCATAAGCCCCGCCTGCCTCTGCGAGAATAGTCAAGTGGTTACGGGCCGGGTTATTCAGGGCGACAATCTCGACATCTTGCGCACCCTGCCCGACGAGAGTGTTGAGCTGATCTATATTGATCCACCGTTCAACACCGGTCGCACGCAAGCGCGGGCGTCCACCACTTCGCGACGAACAGAACCGGGCACGGGCACGGTGACGGGCTTTGCGGGCCACACGTATGCGCGCGTGCGAACGACGCTGATGAAATATAACGACCAATTCGACGACTATTGGGCATTTCTCGAACCTCGCCTCACCGAAGCCTGGCGAATCCTGGCTCGTGACGGCACGATGTATCTCCACCTGGACTATCGCGAGGCTCACTACGCCAAGGTTTTGCTCGATGCCCTTTTTGGGCGTGAATCGTTTTTGAATGAGATCATCTGGGCGTATGACTATGGTGCGAAGCCGCGAAATCGGTGGCCGGCCAAACACGACACCATCTTGGTCTACGTGAAAGATCCCGCCAATTACGTGTTTAACGTTGATGATGTTGAACGCGAGCCGTACATGGCTCCGGGCCTCGTAACGGCCGAGAAAGCCGAGCGGGGCAAGCTGCCCACCGACGTCTGGTGGCACACCATCGTGTCACCCACGGGCAAAGAAAAGACGGGGTATCCGACCCAGAAGCCCGAGGCTATTTTGCGTCGCATTATTCAAGCGTCGAGCCGACCCGGAGATACCGTCTTGGATTTCTTCGCCGGCTCAGGCACAACCGGCGCCGCCGCCGCCTCGCTGGGACGCGATTACATACTGATCGACAGCAATCCTGAGGCGCTCGCTGTCATGACCAAGCGGCTGCCCCCAGCCGAGGCTACTTTTTCGCGCGTTCCTTTTGGCGCTTAGCCTCGCGTTGTTCGGCGGCCTGCAGGTCTGCCTCGGTGGTGGGCACGCCCGGGTCAACCATGCCGCCCATCGTCTCGGCCGCTCGTTCGGCCATCATCGCAGCGTCCGCCTCTTCCTGCATAGCTGACTTCTCGCGCAACGGCATCGTCTTCATAAACAGGCTCAGTACAAAGGCGATCGCGGTCACAATAAACGCAATCCAATAGACGGTTACGGTGGCGTTAGCAAACCCCACCAGGAACGGCTCGGCGAGTCGCGGGTCGGCACTGGTTAAGAAAGCGCTGTTGCCATTGAGGGAGTCGGCCAGAGCTGACGGATTTTTCTGACCATTTTGGAGCAAGGCGATGATGGCTTTGTTATTGGGATTAGCGACCACGGTGGGGTCAGCGAGCGCCGATTTAATTCCGTTCACCACACTCGATTGCGCGAAGGCTGCCTGAATCGTGTCGGGAATGCGCGAAAACAAGACCGAGAACAGAATGGCCGTTCCAGCGGTTCCACCCATTGATCGAAAGAACGTTGCCGAGCTTGTGGCCACACCCATGTCGCGCGACGAGACCGAGTTTTGACTTGCCACGGTCAGCGTCTGCATCAATTGACCAAGACCCAAACCAACGGCAAACATGCCGAGCATGATGAACCAGTAGGGCTTGTCATAGGTAATGAACGTCAAGAAAAGAAAACCAGCGGCGAGAAAGAAGGTTCCCGTTCGCGGGAAGACGGCGTAACTGCCTGTTCGACCCATGATTTGGCCTGAGACGATGCTCGCGATCATGAGGCCCAGAATCATCGGCAACATCATGAAGCCGCTCTCGGTCGGACTCGCGCCCAAGACGAGCTGCAGGAACAGCGGGATCGTCATCAAGCCGCCGAACATGCCGAATCCCACAAACACACCCAGCACGGTGGCCATCGAGAAGGTGGGGGACTTGAACAGTTTCATGGGAATGAGCGCGTCGTCGCCCATCCAACGTTCAACGAAGACAAAGGCGATGGCGCCGGCAACGCCGACGACGTAGCACACCCACGAGCCCAGTGACAGCCAGCCCCATTCTCGACCCTGCTCCGCCACCAAGAGCAGTGGTGTGGTAGCGCCCACCACGAGCGCCGCGCCCCACCAGTCAATGCGGACAGCGCGATGAATCTTTGGCAGATGCAAAAAGCGCAAAACGAAGGCGAGCGCCACGAGGCCGATCGGCAGGTTGATCAGGAAGACCCAGCGCCAGCCCTCGATCCACAAAATCTCTGACGCCCCAGCAAACAGCCCGCCAATGAGAGGGCCAATGACGCTCGAGACGCCGAAAACGGCTAGAAATAGCCCCTGATATTTGGCTCGTTCGCGCGGCGAGAGCATGTCGCCCATGATCGCCAGCGGCAGGGCCATGAGGCCACCCGCACCGAGACCCTGAATGGCGCGATATGCCGCCAATTCGTACATCGTGTGTGCCGTGCCAGCCAGCAGCGATCCCACCAGAAATATCGAAATGGCAATGATAAACAGCAGGCGTCGGCCAAAGATGTCAGAGAGCTTGCCGTAGAGCGGCGTGGAGATGGTCGACAGAATCATGTACGCGGTCGTCACCCAGGCCTGTAGCGCCATGCCATCGAGGTCGTCGGCGATGGTGCGCATCGAGGTGCTGACCACGGTTTGGTCGAGGGCCGACAGAAACATTCCGGCCATCAGCCCAATCATGACCAGCCAGATCTGACGCTTGGTCATGACGGGCGAGGCGGAGGAGTGAGCAGTGGGATTCATCGTCAGAATTACTCTTTCCACACGGGGCCGGTCGCCGGGGATTTCACGGTCGTACTGGGAGTTAACGCTACGCCGGGCACGCCCTATTCCCTAATCGCTTCTCGACTCGTGAACCCACTGCACGAGCATTCAGGAGCACTGACCTAGACTTCACCTCGTGGAAAACTTAACTCAGCCGCGCCACGCGCCGCAGGGACGCCGCAAATCATCCGCTGTCTATCGGCGCAGAAGACTCGCCATCATCCTCATTGCGGTGGGTGTCGTGATCGTCTTGGTCGGCGGTGGCGCTGTTGCGTGGACCGCGTTCACGTCGGGGGGCACAGTCAATGCCGTGCCAACTCCCACACCGAAACGCACCCCCACGCGCACGCCCACCCCCACGCCGACCCCCACGCCCACCTTCAATAAGTCAGCAAACTCGATTGACGATCCAATGAGCATTTGGGTTGTGGTGAACAAGCTTCGCCCGCTCAACCCACAAAACTTTGTGCCGTCCGACCTTGTCGACGCCAATGTTCCCGCCGTATTCACCTCGACGCTGCGGGAACCGACGGCACGGGCTGTCGAGGCCATGTTTGCGGCCTACACGACAGAGACGGGCGACGCGATGCGCATTCAAAGTGCCTTCCGCAGCTACGAGACCCAGATCGAGGTTTACGCGAATAACAATCAGGACGACACCCAATCGGCGCGACCGGGATTTAGTGAGCACCAGACGGGACTCACGCTCGATATCAGTCCGGCCAGTGGTGAGTGCGCCCTTGATGAGTGTTTTGCTCAGACGGCACCCGGACAATGGCTGGCCGCAAATGCCTGGAAGTACGGATTCATGCTGCGCTATCCCAATGGACTCTCGAACATTGAGGGCTATGCGTTTGAGCCGTGGCACTATCGCTTCGTGGGTATTGAGTTGGCCACCGAACTTCACAACACGGGCATTCAGACGCTCGAAGAGTTCTTTGGTCTTCCGCCAGCGCCGGACTACCAATAGCTCGTCTCACCACCCAGCGCACCGCCACCGCTCGGGCTGCCTCCGAGGCGACGTTTTGACCCGCGCGTTCACGACGTCCGTTTGGCAGTGCGGATAACATCGAGGCATGGCACAAAAGAATAAGCCCGCTGCCGAGATGACCTATAGCTACCTCGGACCGGCCGGCACATTCACCGAGATTGCTCTGGGGCAAGTGCCGGAAGCCCAAGGTGCTTCGTGGCGAGCTGTTCATAATGTGGGGGAGGCCCTCGACGATGTCTCGACGGGCCGGTCGGTAGCCGCCATGATCGCCATCGAAAACTCCATCGAGGGCGGCGTTACGGCAACCCAGGATGCGTTGGCCAATATTCCTGACGTTCGCATCATCGGGGAATACATCGTTCCGGTTACCTTCGATCTCGTGGCGCGTTCAGGAACCGAGCTAGCCGACGTGCGAATCGTGAATGCCCATCCGGTTGCCTACGCGCAGTGTCGTGGGTGGCTTGAGGCGAACCTGCCTCGCCACGGGCACATTCCCTCACCGAGCAATGTTGCGGCTGCGGCCGACCTGCTCGAGTCGACAAACGCTGAAGCGGCCATCGCCCCGCCGGGTATCGGCGCGCACTACGACGTGACGGTGTTGGCCGCGGGTATCGGCGATAGCGCTCACGCTGAGACACGATTTGTTCTG
>WLNS01000021.1 GCA_009699665.1 Actinomycetota bacterium | reverse complement strand
GGTAACGATCTGAATGGGATTCGCGGGGTCTTTCTCAATGCGCGATCGAATGCGTTTGATGTGCACATCCAGTGTCTTGGTGTCGCCAAAATAGTCTGACCCCCAGATGCGGTCGATGATCTGACCCCGCGTGAGAACGCGTCCGGCATTGCGCATGAGGTATTCCAAGAGTTCAAATTCTTTCAGAGGCATGGGCGTCATCACCCCGTCGACGCTGAGCGTGTGGCGGTCGGCATCGAGTGATAGTTGGCCGCTCATCAAAACAGAATCATCGGTCGCATCGTTCATGACATGCCGGCGCAGAACTGCCTTGATGCGAGCAAGAAGTTCCCGCGACGAGTACGGCTTTGTCACATAATCGTCGGCGCCCAATTCGAGGCCCACAACGATGTCGACTTCGGAGTCTTTAGCGGTCAGCATGATGATAGGCACCTGAGAAGAACTGCGGATCGCTCGGCACACCTCGACGCCCGACAGTTCGGGCAGCATGAGATCGAGCAAGACAAGCCTGAAGTCGCCCCGAGTGAAGAGCTCGACCGCCGTGCGGCCGTCTTCGGCAACGGTGACGTCATAGCCCTCTTTGCCGAGCAGGAACGCCAGGGGTTCGCTGAGCGCAATTTCGTCTTCAACTAACAGAATGTTCGTCATGCGACGGATTTTTCCTCTCCAGATGGTGCGGCTTCAGGAAGTCGAATGGTGAATGTGGATCCGGCTCCGGGCTGCGTCCACAACCGAATATCTCCACCGTGGTTTGCCACAATGTGCTTCACGATGCTTAATCCCAAGCCGGTCCCGCCCGTTGTTCGTGAACGTGCCTGATCGGTGCGATAAAAGCGCTCAAAGACCCGTTCAGATTCTTCCTTTGTCATGCCAATGCCCTGATCGGTCACCGAAATTTCAACGTGACCGTCCGTGTGGGTAATACCCACACCCACCCGGGAACCATCCGGCGAGTACTGCACGGCGTTAGAGACCAGGTTGCTCACCGCAAGCACGAGCCGGGTTTCGTCGGCGAGAAGCGTGACCTGTCCGCTCTTGCCGACCACAATGTCGATGCCCTTGGACGCGGCAAAGATTCTGTGCTGGTCTACGGCCTGTGCCACGACAGAGTTCAGGTCAACGCTTTCGAAGGCGATGATGGCTCCGTCGGCTTGCAAACGCGACAGTTCAATGATTTCTCGTGTAATTCCCGCGAGACGTTCGGCTTCTCCGCCCAGCCGCAACGAAAAATTACGCACCATGTCGGGATCATCCGATGCCTCGATCAGGGCCTCGGCGAGAAGCGAAATGGCTCCAATCGGCGTTTTCAGTTCATGACTAATGTTCGCAATGAAGTCACGCCTGACTTCTTCGAGCCGCTGATACTCACTGCGGTCGGCCATGAACAGCAGAACAAGATTGCTCGACATCTTCGCGGCGCGAACCTCGACGCGGATGGCGGCCTCGGCAAATGGTCCGCGTGAGAGTTCAATTTCTCGAGCGACAGTCTGCTGCGAAGAAAACGCTTCTTTGACAATCGCCATCAGTTCAGGGGCGGTCACGCGGCCCGAGCCCAACATGGCCAGCGAGAGCGCAGCATCCGATGCCGCCTTGACGTTCATATGGGCGTCAACCAAAACCGTGGGCACATCAATCATGGCGAAGGTGTCAACGATGCCCCACGTCAACCCCGTGGTTTCGGCATCGCGGGCGGCTCGGGCCGCTCGCTGGCGAAGTTGCAGCGCCCAAAAAATGAGGACAGCAATCAGCGCTCCGGCAATGGCGCCCAGAACGAGCAACATCAGCACCAGTGAAACTGTCATGGTAATTCCTAAGGTAACGCTCCCTCTCACCTCCCCACAAAAGCAACATGCCCGGTATAAAGTGTCGGCAACAAGTGTTCACGTGCGCGTCGACCTTCGTTTACCCGCACGTTGCCTTGCGGCCCTCATCCGCGAGTTGCCTTGGTACATCTCGACTCAACGGCAGGAATAAAGAAAATGCGTCAGGTTTTTCAGCAAGAACTCAGCGAAGTGCAGGATCGCCTGGTTGAGATTGCCGAGCTCGTCAAGGTTGCCATTACAGATGCGACGGCGGCGTTCAACGAGAGCGATTTGCCGATGGCTGAGAAGGTGATTGAGGGCGACGCAAAAATTGATGATTTGGCTCTCAGCCTCGACGAACTCTCCATTCAAATTCTTGCCCGTCAACAGCCGGTGGCTCGTGACCTGCGGATTGTCGTGAGTTCGCTGCGCATGAGTGCTTCGCTCGAGCGCATGGGTGACATCGCGGAACACATTGCCTCACTCACGCGCTACCGTTTTCCGGAGCGCGTCGTTGCCAAAGGTCTGCGCGGCACATTTCGTGAAATGGGCGAGCTCGACATCGAAATTGCCGGCAAGTTGGTTGAGCTGCTGAAATCTCAAGAAAACGATATTGCCGATGAGATTCGTGATCTCGATGACAAGGTCGACGCCCTGCACCTCAAAGTTTTTGGCAAGGTGCTCGATGAGGCATGGGGCGGCACCACGGCAGACACGGTAGATGCCACGCTGGCGAGTCGTTATCACGAGCGCTTCGGCGATCACGCGGTGTCAATCTCGAAGAAGGTCAAGTACCTGTCAACGGGTGACTGGGTCGACCAAGACAACTCGCTGTCTCGCTAGGCCACACGGGCCCGTGGGCTATTTCTTGCCCTGCGCCGCCACAGCGGCCGCTCCGGCCGCTGCTGCTTCGGGATCTAGATAGGTGCCCGGTCCGATGGGGATAAATTTTTCATCCAGCTGATAGACCAGCGGAATTCCCGTGGGGATATTGAGCTCGGCAATTTCGTCGTCTGAGACGCCATCCAGGTGCTTCACGAGCGCGCGAAGCGAGTTGCCGTGGGCGGTGATCAGAACGGTCTTGCCCGACGCCAAATCTTTCGTGATCGATGCATTCCACAAAGGCACCATGCGGTCGATGACGTCTTTCAGACACTCCGTCGCCGGAACAACTCCGTCAATCCCGACATAACGCGGGTCAGTGAACTGAGCAAATTCACTGGTGGCATCGATGGGGGGTGGTGGCACATCGAACGAACGGCGCCAGATCTGAAATTGTTCGGCACCATACTCGGCCAAAGTCTGCTGTTTGTCTTTGCCCTGGAGGGCGCCATAGTGCCGTTCGTTTAATCGCCAGGAACGTGTCGTCGGAATCCACAAGCGGTCTGCCGCGTCGAGGGCGATATTGGCGGTTTGAATGGCGCGCGACAGGAGCGATGTATAAACGATGTCGGGCAGAACGCCGTTCGCCACCATCAGCTCACCGGCACGCGCCGCCTCACGAAGTCCCTTGTCACTCAATCGACAATCAACCCAGCCGGTAAAAAGGTTCTTTTCGTTCCATTCGCTGTGGCCGTGACGAAGCAGAATCAGAGTGTGCGTCATGGTGTCAGTTTAGAACCCGGTGCTGTGTGCGGTTGACTTGAGGCATGGCGGAGGGTCTCATTACGCGGGGAACCACGAACGTCAATCGCCTTCGGCGCTGCGACCGCTGGATTGCCACCTGGCCCGGCCTGCGCCGCGTCGGTCGCGCTGACGTCGTAGATCTGGGTTTTGGGGCACGTGCCATTACGACCCTCGAATTGGCCACACGACTGGGTAAGGTGCGCGACGATGTTCACGTGTGGGGAATTGAGATTGATCCCGAGCGTGTCGCCACGGCCAATCGTGAACTGGCTGCCGTTCGGCCACCCGTGACGAACGTTTCTTTTTCACACGGTGGCTTCGAGATTCCCGAGCCGCGCGATCGTGATCCCGTGGTGATTCGTGCGTTCAACGTGCTGCGTCAGTATGACGTTTCTGAGGTTGACGGCGCCTGGGCAACCATGCTCGAACGACTGCACCCCGACGGCGTTCTCGTTGATGGCACGTGTGATGAGCTGGGACGCGTGAGCACGTGGCTGGCTCTCACCCCGACTGGACCGCAGAGCCTGAGTCTCTCGTTACGGCTGACAGATCTCGAGAGTCCGCTGATTGCGGCCGAACGACTGCCAAAGGCCTTGATTCATCGCAATGTTCCCGGCGAAGGTGTGCACGCGTTTCTGTTGGCGCTTGATGAGGCCTGGCGCATGAATGCGAGCCTGTCGACTTTTGGCCCCGTGCAGCGCTGGCAGGCAGCCGTAGCTCACGTGGCGGCAACCGGATGGCCGCTCATCGGGGGCCGATCGCGCTGGCGCTTGGGCGAAGTCACCGTAGCGTGGCATGCGGTGGCTTAGCCCAGACGTGCACTATCAGCACGGTGCGCTAGCGCAAGCGTGGGAGTCGTTCAACGGTCACCGCGTGACCGGCCGTCGGCGGAACCACCACCACCTGAGTCGCCCGCACTGTGCCCTCGCCGGTCACCACATCAAGCGTTGCGGTCACCGGAAGCGATCTCTTTACCAAGGCGAGAGCGACGAGGCCCTCCTGACCGTGCCGCACTGGCGACGTGACGTGACCAACGACTTTTTCGTCGAGAGATACCTCAGCCCCGCGATTCGGCAGGGAATCAGACATTCCGTCGAGGTGCAGCAAGACGAGGCGGCGTGGCGGCGCACCCAGGTTGTGCACCTTGGCCACCGTTTCTTGGCCGCGGTAGCACCCCTTGTTGAGGTGAACGGCCGAGCGCATCCAGTCGACTTCGTGGGGAATAAGCGTGTCGTCGCCCTCGGCTTCGATGGCCGGTCGCCAGGCGGCAACGCGCAGGGCATCCCAGGCGTCCCGGTTGACCTCGGCGACTCCCGCATCGGCCAGCGCACCATGCACCAGGGCCAGGTCGTCGCTCGACACCAGGGCCTCGCCATACGTCCAGTCGTTCCCGGGGTGTTCCCCTAGCGCGTACTGCACACCGCCCGGAGTCATGGTGCCCCACGGGTCGCGCCACACGACCACGGGAGTTGACGTGGTAACTGACGCGAATACATCTGCCGCGCGTCCGGCAAACGCGCCCAGCACGTGAAGTTCCGAGGCGAGGATGACCTCGACGTCGGCCGAAAAAATCATGCGATCGAACCATTCCGCAAGCACGTCGGCCGAATCTCGATTGACAATCATGTGCGTTGTCGTGCCGTCGTCGACGACGGCGGCCTGATACTCCACGCGACCCTGCGGGGTGAGAATGAGCGTCTCGGTCGATTGATCCATCTCGAGATCACGCACATGTTGGCTGACCAAACCATCGAGCCAGGTGAGTCGATCGGATCCGGTGAGCAGAATCACGCACCTGTCGCAGCGATCCAGAAAGGCATCGCCCGATGCCAGCAAGCGCTGTTGGATGAACGGGTTGGGGTCTGCTGGCGCCATGGGGTGCCGTTGAGCGCCCAGCGGCGCCTAGCGCTGACCCTTAAAAAGCTTGTAAACGACGACGATGGCGGTCCACGCAATGGCCAGAGCGGCCAGAGCCAAGAGTCCAATGAAGAAGAGTTCGAGGGCTACGAGCATGCCTCTATCTTAGAGCAGGTTACGATTGAGGGAGAAAAACACGAGGGACGGAGGTCGCATGGTTGACGTTCTTGTGCTGCGCGCACGCGACACCGAACTTTTGCCGGCGCTCGATCTGTTGTCGCACAAGGTGCGCGTGATCCCGGCCGAACCTGCTTCGTTTGTCAATGCCCCCCGGGCCGACGTCATCGTTGTCGACGGGCGCTCCGACTTGGCCAACGTCAAGAGCCTGTGCAAAATCTTGGTCGCCACCGGCCCGGGTGCGCCCCTGCTTCTGGTGGTCACCGAGGCGGGCTTCGTGGGCATCACACCCGACTGGGGGGTGGGCGACGTCGTGCTCGACACCGCACACGCGGCCGAAGTCGATGCGCGCATTCGACTGCTCGCCGGTCGCGCCGAGCTCGCCGAAGCGACCCCCGGTCGCATTTCGGCTGCCGGCGTTGTTATCGACGAAGCGAGCTATTCCGTCAAAGTCAACGAGCGCCCGCTCGACCTCACCTACAAAGAATTCGAACTCCTTAGATTCCTTGCCACGCATCCCTCGCGAGTATTCACACGTGAACAATTGCTGAGCGAAGTGTGGGGCTACGACTACTTCGGTGGCACGCGAACCGTCGACGTGCACGTGCGTCGACTGCGCGCCAAACTCGGCGACATGGAGCAACTCATCGGAACCGTGCGAAACGTCGGCTATCGCTTTAACGTGGCAGAGGATTCGGCCTCGGCGTCTTACCAGCGCGCGGGCTCGTAGCAAGCGTTCACCCGCCGGCCACCTGCGCGCCTGCACGAGTTTAACTCTCGTGCCAAGATATGCACATGGAAGCGTTCGCCCGAAGTGACGTGGATGAAACCGCGCCCGATGTTGACGATGACTTCGACCTGCCACCGGCCGAAACGGCTGCCGATCTGCCGGCGGACCGTTACTTCGACCGAGAGCAGAGTTGGTTGGCCTTCAATCAGCGGGTGTTAGAACTGGCCGAAGACCCCTCGATTCCGATCTTGGAACGGGCCCACTTTCTCGCAATATTTGCCTCAAACCTCGACGAATTCTTCATGGTCAGGGTTGCCGGACTCAAGCGGCGCATCGCCACCGGACTCGCCGTTCCGAATGTTCTCGGCACGGCTCCCATGGACGTGTTGGCCAACATCGCCGAGCGTGCGCACGAGCTCCAGGTGCGTCACGCCCAGGTTTACCAGGACGAGTTGAAGCCGCAACTCGCGGAAGCGGGCGTTCACGTGGTCTCATGGGGCGATCTGGGCGACAACGAACGCGATCGACTGACCACCTATTTTGCCGACCAAATTTTCCCCGTGCTCATGCCCCTGGCCGTTGATCCGGCCCACCCCTTTCCCTACATCTCGGGGCTCTCGCTCAACCTGGCCGTTCGGGTGCGCAACACCAAGACCGGCACCGAGGAGTTTGCTCGTCTCAAGATGCCACAGATGCTGCCCCGCTTCGTTGCCGTCGAAAAATCTGTCAATCATCAGGCGCTCACCTTCATCCCGCTCGAAGAGCTCATCGCTCAACACCTGGGTGACGTATTTCCCGGCATGGACATCATTGAGCACCACGCCTTCCGAGTGACGCGCAACGAAGACGTTGAGATCGACGAGGACGAAACCGAGAACCTGATTCAAGTGCTCGAGCGTGGGCTGTCGCGACGCCGCTTTGGTCCACCCATTCGACTCGAGATCGACGAGAGCATGGATGCCGTGACGCTTAACCTCTTGATTCGCGAACTCGACATCACCGCGCAAGAGGTTTATCGCCTTCCGGAGCCGCTCAATCTTGCTGGCCTTTTTGAACTCGCCAGCATCAAGCGACCTGATTTGCACTTCGCCCCGCATGTGCCCAGCACAAATGTCCGACTCGCTCCCACCGAGGCCGGTGAAGAAATGTCAATCTTTCGGGCCATCCGGCGAGGCGATGTGTTGCTGCACCACCCCTACGAGTCGTTTTCGACGAGCGTTCAGACATTCCTTGAGCAGGCCGCCGTTGATCCAAAAGTGCTCGCGATCAAGCAGACTCTCTACCGCACGTCGGGTGACAGTCCTATCGTTGCCGCCCTGATAAAGGCGGCCGAATCTGGCAAGCAGGTTCTGGCCTTGGTCGAAGTGAAAGCGCGCTTTGACGAAGAGGCGAACATTTCGTGGGCACGCAAGCTCGAAAAGGCCGGCGTTCACGTTGTCTATGGCCTCGTCGGGCTCAAGACCCACTGCAAGCTCGCCCTGGTGATTCGCCAGGAAGACGGCGAGCTGCGCCACTATTCACACGTGGGCACCGGCAACTACAACCCCAAAACGAGTCGGTCTTATGAAGACTTAGGGCTGCTCACAGCGGACCGCTCCGTGGGCCGCGATCTCACCCGCTTGTTCAACGAGTTGAGTGGCTATGCCATTGAGAAGAAGTTCAAGCGACTGCTCGTGGCCCCGCGATATTTGCGCACAGGATTGATTGATGCCATCGAAAACGAGGCGCGTAACGCGCACGCCGGCAAACCCGCGGCCATCCGCATCAAGACCAACTCGATGGTCGACGAGGCCATCATCGATGCTCTGTACCGCGCCAGCAACGCCGGTGTTCCTATTGACATCTGGGTGCGAGGCATTTGCGCCCTCCGTCCGGGAATTTCGGGCCTGAGTGAAAACATTCGCGTTCGATCTGTGCTCGGTCGTTACCTCGAACACTCGCGCATTTTTATGTTCGGCCATAATGACGAACCCATCGCCTACATCGGCAGCGCCGACATGATGCATCGAAATCTCGACCGTCGTGTTGAGGCCCTCGTCAAACTCACCCGCCCCGAGCACATCGACTACCTCACGAGCCTGTTCACCCTGGGCATGTCGGATCACTCAAATACCTGGCACCTCGATTCGATTGGCGAGTGGACGCGCCCCAGCGCCCGAGGCGATGCGGGTGACTTTGTGAATGTGCAAGATGCCATCATGGACGGCATCCAACATCGCCGCAAAGGCGGTGCGTCGTGAAAGCCTTCGACCCCGACATCATCTACGCGGCCGGGGCGGTGTGTTGGCGCAAAAAAGGCGATAGCGTTGCCGTTCTCGTGATTCACCGCACGCAGCGCAAGGACTACTCGTTCCCCAAGGGAAAAGTTGATCCTGGTGAGCTGTTGCCGCAAACGTGTGTTCGCGAAGTCGCCGAAGAGACCGGATACTCTATTTCGCTCGGTGCTCCCGTGGGAGTAACCGACTATGCGCTATCGAATGGTCAACAGAAGGTCGTGCACTATTGGGCCGCCCGGGTGAGCAACAAGACCGTGAAGCGATCCACCTTCGTGGCAAATGATGAAGTCGACGGTCTGCAGTGGCTCAGCATCAAGAAAGCCCGCGAACGCCTCTCGTATGAACCCGACAAAGTTATCCTTGACAATTTTGAATCGCTCTGGCGCCAGGGCGCACTAGATACGTTCTCTCTGGTGATTCTGCGCCACGCCAAGGCGCTTGACCCCGCCACGTTTATCGGCAAAGATCAAACGCGCCCGCTCTCAGATAGAGGTCGGCGCCAGGCTCAAAACATCGTGCCGTCACTGACGGCGTGGGAACCCAAGAAGCTCATCTCAAGTTCTAGCCTGCGCTGCCGACAAACAATCGAGCCCGTGGCCCACACGATGAACAAGAAGGTGCGCTTTCGCGACGACATCTCGCAACACGCCTACCTCGAGGATCGCGACGAGATTGCCCAGCTCATCGCGAAACGAATCGACAAACGAGAGACGACGGTCATTTGCAGCCATGGCCCAGTGATACCCGAAATTATCCGCGAGATTGCTCTCGCCACGGGCACGCCGCACAACTCGGTGCTGGCCGCTGCCGCTTCTCTCGAGACGGCGTCTTTCACCGTTTTGCACCTCGATCGGAAACATCCTGAAACGGGAATCGTGGCCATCGAATCACACGACAGCTCGGTCTAGGTCGCGACCGTTACCAGAAGAGTGAGAGCCGTTCACCTACCGTTCACCCACAAGATAGCCGCGGTTATCTCAGAGAACCTAGCGTGATGGTTGTCGCACCTCGTGACATTCCAACACCAAGACATCTCTGAAAGGGATACCTACGTGAAGATCACTCGCACAGGCCTCGCAGTTGCTGCTGTGGCCGCCGCATCCGCTCTCGTTCTCTCGGGCTGCGCCGCCAACGAAAATGGCGGAGGCGTCCCCTCTAACCTCTCCGGCAGCATTGCCGGCGTGGGTTCTAGCGCCCAGGGCGCTGCTCAGGAAGCGTGGATTGCCGCGTTCCAGACCAGCAACCCCAAGGCCACCATTACCTATGACCCCCAGGGCTCTGGCGCTGGCGTCACCGCATTCATGGACGGCGGAGCACTCTTCGCCGGCAGCGACTCGCCCCTCAAGGACGAAGAGCTCGCGGGCACGTTTGCCGCCTGTGTGCCCGACACGATGCCCTTCGAGGTCGTTGACTACATCTCGGCCATCGCCGTTGTTTACAACGTCGACGGTGTCGATTCGCTCAACCTCGATGCAGCCACGATTGCCAACATCTTTGCTGGCAAGATCACCACGTGGAACGACCCTGCTATCGCGGCTCTTAACGCCGGCGTGACGCTTCCGGCAACCGCCATCACCGCTGTTCACCGCGGGGACGAGTCGGGAACCACGAAGAACTTCACCGAGTACCTCTCGAAGGCAGCTTCGGATGCATGGACGTGGAAGGCCGACAAGGTCTGGCCCGCAGACATCACCGTAGGTGAAGCTGCCGACAAGACCTCGGGCATGTCAGACACCGTCACCGGTGGCGTGGGCACGATCGGCTACATCGACCTGTCGAAGGCCGGCAAGCTCGGCGTTGCCAACGTCAAGGTAGGCGAGAAGTTTGTTGCCCCGTCTGCTGACGGTGCCGCTGCCTCGTACGCCGCTTCGAAGCCGCTCGACGGCCGCGACGTGAAGACCAGCATGGCCGTGAGTGTTGACCGCAAGTCGACCGACGCCGGCACCTACCCGCTCATCCTGGTGAGCTACATCATTGGTTGCCAGCAGTACGCTGACGCCGCCAACGTTGAGCTGATCAAGGGTTACCTCGGCTACATCGTGAGCGCTGCCGGCCAGGCTGTTTCAGCTGGTGTGGGTGGTGCCCCGATGACCGCTGACAACTCTGCGGTGGCCACAGCCATCATCGCTGCCGTCAAGTAACACCTGAATACCCCGCCCGGCTCGAGAAGTTCACCAGAATTTCTCGGGCCGGGCATTTCTCACTAACCCTTAGGTCGACTAAGAAAGTATCGTGGCTACTGTGACCGCAACGAACATCACCGCACGAGCGAAAGCTCGACTCGGAGATCGGGTGTTTCAGGCCGTAGCCATGGCTGCGGGGGTTCTGATTCTCGCTGGCCTAGCTGCCGTTGCCATCTTTTTGATCGCCAAGGCAATGCCGGCTCTTGTGGCGTCGCCCGAGGAACTCCAGCGCGATGGAACAGATTTTTGGCCCTACGTTCCGCCGCTCATCTTCGGAACCGTCTGGGCGGCCTTTCTTGCCCTGCTCTTTGCTCTGCCCCTCGCCGTTGGTATTGCGCTCTTTATTTCACACTATGCACCGCGCAAGCTGGCTCAAGGACTCGGCTACGCCATCGACCTGTTGGCCGCCATTCCATCGGTGGTTTATGGCCTGTGGGGCATCCTCGTGCTCGCGCCCGCGGTGCGCCCGCTCTACGAGTGGCTGGTCAACAACGTGGGTTGGTTCCCGCTCTTTGCTGGTCCCGTTTCGGGAACGGGACGCACGGTGCTCACCGTCGCCGTCGTGCTGGCGGTCATGATTCTGCCGATCATCACCGCCCTGTGCCGTGAAGTCTTCTTGCAGACGCCCCTCCTGCACGAAGAAGCTGCTCTCGCCCTCGGGGCGACGCGCTGGGAAGTCATTCGCATGGCCGTCTTGCCCTTCGGCCGGGCCGGCATCATTAGCGCCACCATGCTCGGGCTAGGCCGAGCGCTGGGTGAGACCATGGCCGTCGCCATGGTGCTCTCACCGTCGATTCTCATTTCGTTTGCTCTTCTGCAGTCGCAGAACCCCACGACCATTGCGGCAAACATCGCCCTGCGCTTTCCTGAGGCGACCGGGCTGGGCATCAACGCTCTGATTGCGACGGGCCTAGTTTTGTTCGTGATCACCTTCGTGGTCAACGCGCTCGCTCGCTTGGTCATCAACCGGCGCAAAGAATTCTCGGGGGCGAACTAATGACCTTCACTTCTGAAGCCGCGGTGATCAGCGGGCGCACGCTGCCCCGCAGCTTTACCTGGATCGTTTTTGGTGCGTCATTCGTTGCCGCTGCCGTCATCTTTCTTGCTCTCGCTCTGGCACGCGTGACCCCCGACTTCAATGTGGCGGGGGCCGTCATCGTGGGTGCGATTCTTTACCTCGTTCTTGCGGGCGTGATCAGTCGCATCGTCGAGGGCCGTCGCAAGTCGACCGACCGCGTGATGGCCGGCGTGATTACGGCAACGTTCTTGATTGCGCTCATTCCCCTCATCTCACTCGTGGCCACGACGGCCGCCGACGGCATCAATCGACTCGACATCTCATTCTTTTCGTCATCGATGCGCAATGTTGTCGGCGCCGGTGGCGGCGGTCTGCACGCCATCATCGGAACGCTCTATGTGACGGCGGCAGCATCACTCATCTCGGTGCCGATTGGCATCATGACAGCCATTTATCTGGTCGAATACGGCAAGGGGCGCCTCGCCCGCGCGATCACGTTCCTGATCGATGTGATGACCGGTATTCCGTCAATCGTTGCCGGCCTGTTTGCATTCGCGCTGTTCGCGCTGGTCTTTGGGCCGGGCATCCGTTTTGG
Organism: Actinomycetota bacterium; assembly: GCA_009699665.1. Classification (GTDB taxonomy): domain Bacteria; phylum Actinomycetota; class Actinomycetes; order Actinomycetales; family Microbacteriaceae; genus UBA963. The sequence continues at coordinate 2,455 of WLNS01000021.1, read as the reverse complement.
CATCGGTGGCGCCGTGGCGCTGTCATTGCTGATGATCCCAGTCGTTGTTCGTTCGACCGAAGAGATGCTCAAGCTCGTGCCCAATGAACTGCGGGAGGCGTCACTGGCGCTGGGCGTTCCCAAGTGGCTCACCATCGTCAAGGTTGTGGTGCCCACGGCGATTGCCGGCATCATCACCGGTGTCATGATCTCGGTGGCGCGCATCATTGGTGAGACGGCACCGCTACTGATCATCGCCGGACTGAGCACGAGCATGAACTACGACCTGTTCCACGAACGCATGACAACGCTGCCTGTGTTCGTTTACACGCAGTACACCATCCAAGGCGCCGACGCCCAGGCCTACATCGACCGCGCCTGGACGGGTGCACTCGTGCTGATCATCATCGTCCTGCTGCTCAATCTCATTGCCCGCATTCTTGCCCGCGTGCTCGCCCCCAAGGGCAGCCGCTAACCAGACCCCACCACAGAAGAAGGTACGACGTGTCAAAGCGCATCGAAGTAGAGAACCTCAACGTGTTCTACGGCAAGTTCCTCGCCGTAGAAGGGGTGTCGCTCACCATAGAGCCGCGCACCGTGACGGCCTTCATCGGCCCCTCTGGCTGTGGCAAGTCAACACTGCTGCGCACGCTGAATCGCATGCACGAGGTGATCCCCGGGGCACGCGTGCAGGGCCGGGTCGCCATCGACGGAAAAAACCTCTACGACCCCAACGTTGATCCCGTTCTCGTGCGGCGCCAGGTGGGCATGGTTTTTCAGCGACCCAACCCGTTTCCCACCATGTCGATTCGAGACAACGTGCTCGCCGGCGTAAAACTCAACAATAAGCGCATGTCGCGCAGCGACGCCGAAGACCTCGTTGAGAAGTCGCTCAAGGGTGCCAACCTCTGGAAAGAGGTCAAGGACCGCCTCGACAAGCCCGGATCGAGCCTCTCGGGTGGGCAGCAGCAGCGCCTGTGCATCGCCCGCGCTATTGCCGTCTCACCTGACGTGCTGCTGATGGATGAGCCGTGCTCGGCCCTCGACCCCATCTCGACACTGGCGATTGAAGACCTGATCGAGGAACTCAAGCAGGACTACACCATCGTGATTGTGACGCACAATATGCAACAGGCGTCACGCGTGTCAGACCGCACGGCATTCTTCAACATCGCGGGCACGGGACTGCCGGGACGCCTCATTGAGGTCGACGACACGGCGACCATCTTTGAGCGGCCGACCGAAAAGTCGACCGAAGACTACATCTCGGGTCGCTTCGGCTAAATCGCCTGATTTCGATACGGCCACTGCGTGGCCTACTCAATCGGCGGTGTGCGGCCACTGCGTGGCCTACTCAATTGGCGGCGGGCAGATGCCGAACCGCAGTGAACGCCTCTCGGCGCGAGGCCGCTCGAAGCGGCGAATATTGGAGCCCGGGGTTACTGCGGTTCGGCACTCCCCAGTGTAATCGGCTCAATAGCAGTGCATAAAGTCACTCAGGTGAGGTTGCCCGCCCGCCACATCCGCGCACACACGGTGAGCTCGGAACCCATAACTGACAGTCGCCCCGCTTGCATCGTCAGCAGAGCTGCCTGTTCGGCATCGTGGCCCTCGACGGCACCCGCCTGTTCGACACCGCCGTGAGCGGCCAGTCGACAGAATGCCGCTGCACGATCAAAAGCATCGGCGAGGTCGCCGGCATAAATGCCGTTCAGAATGTTATCGGCGAGTTCGCGCACCTCGGCAGCACTCGTCGGAACGGGTGCCCCCGCAATCACCGGATCGGCGGTTGACGAACTGCGCACCCCCGATTCAAAAACCCGTGCCATGTGCTCGCCCTGTCCGCGAATGAGGTCGCGAATCAGATACACCCGCCACAGCGCCCCGGGAAGGGTGTGCGGGCTAGCCACCGACCATAGCTCGGCCAGTGCATCGATACCGTTGTCGTCGGCGAATCGCACGGCACGCTCGCGGGTCTGATCGTCAGCACCGCGAACGCGGGCAAGAAGTTGTCGTGCGCTCTCATGCGCCACCTGCGTGCGCACGGCGGGGTCGGCAGCTCCCTCGAACGCAGAAAACTCGTGCCCAGCAAAAAGCGCGGGTCGGTGCGGGCGTTCGGTCACACTCCATTCTCTCGTGCGAATGAGAACCCCCTTGCGCGTTCACCTTGGTCAACTAAAGTGATGCGCGTGGATACCCTGATTTTTGGCCTGCTGCTTGCGTGCGCCCTCGTGGTTATCCTCGTGCGCACCCGTTGGATTGTGCTCACCATGTTTTTTGTTGGGTTCGTTGCCGTCGGCCTGCTGTTCATGCATCACGTCACGAGCGTGCTAGATCTGAGTTTCTGATGGCAGACACCGGCAAGCTGACCGTATTCGTAGGAAATACGCGCTTCATTGTTCCCGAGCCCGAGCGGCGCTGGCACCGCGTTATGGGACGGCTGGGTTTCTGGGCGCAAGTCTTTTTTCTCGTCGCC